>CAIUDO010000267.1 GCA_903897935.1 uncultured Pseudomonadota bacterium | reverse complement strand
GCTCTACCTGTACGACCTCCTCCCAGGCGGGGCCGGCTACGCGCGCGCCGTCGGCGACGCGCTCGGTGACGTGCTCGACGCCACCGAGACGCTGTTGGATGGCTGCGACTGCCCGTCGTCATGCTACCGGTGCATCCGCCACTACGGCAACAACTGGATCCACGCATCCCTCGACCGCCACCTGGCCCTGGCCCTGCTGCGGCACCTCCGGACCGGCGACCTGCCGAGCTTGACGTACGCCGACAAGGAGCGCGCGCTCACTGGCCTGCACGGGCTGCTCGCGTTGCGCGGCCTCAGCTCAGACATCGGCGCCTCGCTCGCGGGTGAGCGCGTGGCGTTGGTCGTGCACTTGCCCAACGGCGACCTGTGCGTGGACGTCCACCACCCGCTCGTCGATTCGCACGCACACGCATCGCCCGTGGTCCTCGCGGCCCAGGCACAGTTCCTCGAGTCCATCTCGCTGGACGCCTTCGAGCTCGTGCACGACCTCCCGGCTGCGGTCGAGCGGCTGAAGCTCCCCTCCGGCGTGCTGGCATGAGCAGCTTGTACGAGTTGCAGGCCCCGACGGAGTGGGCCGCACCGCCCGAGGTGTGGAGCAGCTCGTCGCTCGATGAGGTGGGGGCCTGCCCGCGGCGGTGGCAGCTGCTGCGATCCCGGTGGGGGGACCACGAGCGGTTTCCCGTGCGTGCCCACCCTGCCGCGATCGAAGGGCAGGTCGTCCACGACGCTTTGGACCGCCTCGCGCGGGCCTGCGGACAGCGCGGGAACCCGGCGTTCGGCACCATAGCGTTCATGGAGGCAGCGGCGGAAGCGGACTTCTTCGGAGGATTCGCTAACGCGGTCGCCGACTGGCAGGAGCGACTGGCCCGTCACCCTCGGCCGGGGCCTCCCTTTCGGCTGCGGACGACGCCGCAGGAGCTCGCGAACCGGGCTATCCGGCTGTTCAGGGAGCAGTATCGACCGGGGGCCGGTGATGGACGCGCCGCAGCAGCCTCCGTGGGATCGGGGGCGGTCCAACTGGCGGGGCTGCTGCGCGCGCGCGGCGCGCTGTCCGAGGTGAAGCTGCGCCACCCGAGCTTGCCCTTCCTCGGAGTCCTCGACCGCGTCCAGCTCACAGGCGAAGGAGCCGAGGTCGTCGACTTCAAGTGCGGCAAGGCCAGCGAGAAGCACCGCACACAGCTCATGCGGTACGCGCTGCTGTGGTGGCGGGTCACGGGCGAGACGCCCACGCGCGTCACCGCCCAATACCTGGATGGGCGGCAGTCCTCGGACGTCGGCGAAGCGGCGTTGGTCGAGGAGGAACGCTCCATCGCCGAGGCCATTGCAGCGCTGACGGACCACTTGAGCGGGCGCCCTGGGTCGGCACGCCCAGGGCCGGGCTGCGCATGGTGTCCGGTGCGTGCACGCTGTGACGACGGCTGGGCCCTTGGCGAAGAGAACGCCCGGTCGGAGGGGCGCGGCGACGCCGAGCTGACGGTCGTGGGGCAGCCCGGGCCGCACGGGTTCCTTTGCCGCGACGGGGTCGGGGGCGAGGTCGCCGTTGTGCACGAGGCGGCGGTGGCGCCCCTGGTGCCGGCGGTGGGCGTCGGGCAAGTGGTGCGCGTGGTCGACGGAGTGCGGAAGGAGAAGGAGAAGGGTAAGGAGTTGGAGATTCGTGCTTGGACAGAGGTGTTCGTCGGCCACCAGCGCGCGGACGGCCAGGCAAGTCGACAGGCGTGAGAAGTGCTGGCAACGTTCAACAACACGCTCGTAGACTCACAGGCGACCTCAGGTCAGCCGCGACGCGACGCGTGATCACGCACAAACAGGCTCTGGGCGCGAAACGCGTGGTGACTTCAGGCGCTCACCAAGTTTCATAGCAAGATCGGACACCGCGTTCGCAACGAGCGGTCGACGGGAGCCGGACCACGTTGTCGGATCGTCTCCGCGCTGCGGAGACGATTCGGATCGTGAACGATCTCGAAATCACCGAGGGAACACGCCGCTGGCGCCGATAACGGGTGGCCGCTTCTATCGAACGCCACACCTCGACGTTCGATAGGACGCGTTTCACCCGCGCCGAAAGTGTCTTTGCAAGTACACCTTCATTGAATGGTCCAATGGTCGGTCGTCCGGTTCACGAGCCGTCGCGATGAACGCCCGCCGGCGCCGCGGGCGGGCGGGTGCAGCGTCGCCGAAAGCCCTCGCCGCATCACCTCGTGTTGTGCGACGTGCATCCATCTCTGCCGTGCGCTCCCGCACGAATCGCTACACGGGGGTTGGAGGCGCCCATAGCCGGGCTGTCCCGGGCCGCTCCGCAGCAGCTACATCAAGCCGGCGCCGACTGCGCGACCGACGCCGAGCGGCTCGACGTGTCCAACGTGCCTCCTGGGAGTTGGCCGGCGGCCAACGACCTCGTAAGACTCGGACGCACCCTTCCACTTCGGGTGACCCGGTTTGCTGACGGCCATGGCCGCCTGCGATTCCGTGGACCCGTCCGACGGCCACCAGCCACCCGGTCGGCCACCTCCACGAGGGCCGTCCACGGCCGCCGACCACCTGATCGGCCACCTCCACGGGGCCGTCCGGCGGCCGCCGAACACGTGGTCGACCAACTCCACGAGGGCCGTCCGACGGCCGCCGAGCACGTGGTCAACCGCCTCCCCGAGGCCCTCCGACGGCCGCCACCCACCAGGTCAACCAACTTCCCCGACGCCGTCCGACGGCCGCCGAGCACGTGGTCGACCACCTCCACGAGGCGTTCGACGGCCGCCGACCACGTGGTCGACCACCGCTCCCGCCGCGCGCCTCGGTCGACCACCGCCGCCGGCCCGGGTGATAGGCTCGCCCCGCCCGGGGGCCACGTGGGTCTGCTGCTGTTCGTCCCGATGTACAACTGCGCGCCGCAGATCGGCCGCACCCTCGAACAGGTCACCGCCGCCTGGCGCCCGTCGATCGCCGAGATCCTCGTGCTCGACAACGGGTCCACCGACGGCGGCCGCGACGTCGCCGGCGCCGCCTGCGCCCGCCTTCGCGCCCTCGGCTACCACGCCCACGTCGGCAAGAACGACGCCAACTACGGCCTCGGCGGCTCCCACAAGGTCGCCTTCGCCTACGCCCTCGAGCGCGGCCACGACGGCGTCGTCGTCTTCCACGGCGACGACCAGGGCCGCCTCGCCGACCTGCTCGACGTCGCCGACTCCTTCTCCGCCGAGTGCGTGCTCGGCGCCCGCTTCATGCCCGGCAGCCGCATCCAAGGGTACGCCCCGCACCGCATCCTCGCGAACGTCGCCTTCAACGGCATCTACTCGGCGCTCACCGCCCGCGCCCTGTGGGACCTCGGGTCCGGCCTCAACCTGTACCGCCGGCGCTTCCTCGAGCGGCGCCTGTGGGAGGGCTGCGCCGACGACCTCACCTTCAACTACCACCTGCTCCTGCGCAGCGCGGCCCACCCAGACGTCTCCCTCGCCTTCACGCCCATCTCGTGGCGCGAGGAGGATCAAGTGTCGAACGCGAAGCTGTGGAAGCACGGCGTGCAGATGCTCGGCATCACCCGCGCGCTGCTCCTCTCCCGCACGGCGTGGCTGACCGCCGACCACCGCACCCACCGACCGCCCCTCACCTTCACCCGCCAGCCGGACGTCACCCCATGACCCAGCCCGTCACACTCGTCCTGTGTATGGCAGGCATCTACCGTCGCTTCCGCGAGGCCGGCTACACCACGCCGAAGTACCTCCTCCCGGTCGACGGCGCGCCCCTGCTCGCACGCCTGGCCGCCGAGCTCGCGCCCCAGGTCGACGAGGTCGTGCTGGTCGCCAACACCCGCGACGCGGCGTGGCGCGACGCGATCGTCGCCGCGATGGCCGAGGCCGGCGGGCCCCCGGCGACGCTGCACTTCGTCGGCGATACCAGCGGGCAGGCCGAGACCGCCGCGATCGGCGCCCGCCTCGTGCGCGGCGCCGGGCCCGTGCTGTTCCACAACGTCGACACCCTCCTGTTCGGGCGGGACCTGCGGTCGTACGGCGCCGCCCTCGAGCGCGCCGACGGCCTCATCGACGTGTTCCCGAACGACAGCCCCGCCTACAGCTACGTCCAGCTCGGCGGCGCGCCGCAGGGCGGGTTCGCCCCCATCGTCGACATCGCGGAGAAGCGCGTCATCAGCCCGCACGCCACGACCGGAATGTACGGGTTCGCGTCCGCCGCCGCCTACCTCGACCACGCGGCCCGCACGACGCACCGCTCCGGCGGCGAGTTCTACATCTCGGACGTCTACCGCCACCTGCTCGACCACGGCGCGACCCTGCTCGCCCCGACCGACGTCGCCGGGCACCGCACCGTCGTGCTCGGCACCCCCGCCGAGTACGAGGCCTGGGTGGCCGCGCGCGCATGAACCGGCCGCTCGCCCCCCCCCTCCGCGCCCTCGCGATCCTCGGGTTCGTGTTCGTGATGCTCGACGTCGCGACCGCGCCACCTCCGGACTTCGACCTCGCCTTTGCGCTGATGCTCGCCGTGTGGCTGCTCGGCCACGTCGTGCGGGCGATCCGCCTCGTGGTGCTGCTCGGTGAGCGCGGGCGGTCGGTGCGGGCGGTCGTCGCGGCCCACACCGCAACCATCGCGCTCGCCGCCGACGTGCCGTACAAGCTCGGCGAGATCGGGCGGATCATCGCGCTCGGGCTCGCCGGGCGCCCGTGGGACGGCGTGCGCGCGGTCTGGATCGAGCGCACCTTCGACGCCGCGGCGCTCGGGCTCGCCGCCGTCGTCGTCACCGCCACCGGCGACACCCGTCCGTGGCCGATCCTCGTCGCGGCGGGCGTGTGGCTGGTCGGCACCGCCGCCGCCCTGACCGTCGTGCCGGAGGGCGCCGCGATGGCGAAGGCCACGCTGCTCCGCCGCTATGACACGTCGTGGAGCGTCCGCGCGCTCGCCGCGCTCACCGCGCTGCGCGCGGAGCTCACCACCTGGCGGCAGATGCTGCACGGCAAGGTAGCGACGTTGTCGCTGATGACCGTCGCGGTGTGGGCGTGTGAGCTCGGGTTTGCGGCGATCGCCACCCGCGGCCTCGACGCGAGCCCGCTCGCCGGCCTGCTCGGCAGCTTGTCGATCGTGCTCGACCCGTCCGCCGAGGGCGCCGACGTCGCGCGGATCGTCGTGCTGCTCGGCGCGGCGATCACCGCCCCGCTCGGCATGTTGTTGGCCGGGCTCGCCCACGATCGCGCCCCGTCGACGGAGGCCCAAGCATGACCCTCGCGACCGGCGTGCTGTACGACGACAGCCTCGACGTGCCCGTCGAGGTGCACGCGATGACCGGCCTCGACCGCTACGGCCACCTGCGGTCGCGGCGCGACACCCTGCTGCACCACGCGCGGCAAGCCGTCGCGGGCGCCGGCGCGGGCCCGCTGATGGTGGTCGCGTCGTCGGACGATCGCCGCGAGCTGGCCGACCGCTTGCCCCCGGACGGCCGCACGCTCGTCTGGTGCGCCGAGCTCGTCGAGGTCGACCCGGGGGCAGCGTCCCGGCTGCTCGCGCGCCTCGCGTGGGCCGAGCGTGACCTCGTCGTCGTGCCCGCCGGCGCCGGTCCGGGCGCGTTCGTCGGCGCGTTCAGCAACCGCACGTTGTCCAGGCTGCTCAAGTGTCGTACGCGGCGTGATCGCGCACAGATGCTCACCGACCTCGCGGACCGCGTCGAGACCCTGCCCTGCCCGGACGGCTGGGTAGGCTTGTCCGACCCGGCCCGCCTCGCCCGCTTCGTCTCCGGGAGCTTCTACGCGCGCGCGTTCAACCGGGTCCGCGGCGACGGCGCGACCGTCGTGAAGTCGAGCACGGACGTCGCGAAGATGAAGGCGGAGCACGACTGGTGGCACCTGCTGCCCGACCCGCTCAAGCGCTTCGTGGTGCAGCCGTTCGGCTTCGAGCAGCGCGACGGCGCCGCGTCGTACCGGATGGAGCGCCTGCACGTGCCCGACGCGGCCCTGTTGTGGGTGCACGGCCCGGGCGCGATGGGCCCGGAAGACGTCGACGCGCTGCTCGACGGCTTGTTCCGCTTCTTCGCCGAGCGCCCTGTGAAGGCCGTCGCGCCCGGCGAGGCGCTGCGGGTCGCGCACGCGCGGTACGTCGCCAAGGTCGACACTCGGCTGCACACGTTCCTGAACCACCCCACCGGGGCGGCGATCGACGCGCTGCTGCAGGCGAGCGGCCACCCAGGGCTATCGGCGTTGCAGCTCCGCTACCATCGGATGCGCGAGGCGCTGTGGCGCGACGCCCCGCCCGCCGCCGCGCTCGTGGTCGGCCACGGCGACCCCTGCTTGTCCAACGTGCTGTTCGACAAGCGCACGCGGCTGGTCCGGCTGATCGACCCGCGCGGGGCGGTCTCCGAGGCCGACCTGTGGGACGAGCCGACGTACGACCTGGCGAAGCTGTCGCACTCGATCCTCGGCGGCTACGACTTCGTCAACAACGGCCTGTTCGACGTCGTCGTCGACGAGCGGGCCGGCCGCCTGGGCCTGACGCTCCGGATCGAGGGCGCGGCGCCCGCAGGCGCCGCGGCGTTCGTGGAGCGGGTCACGCGCGCGGGCTTCTCGGTGCCGACGCTCCGTCTGTACGAAGCGAGCTTGTTCTTGTCGATGTTGGCGCTGCACGTGGAGGCGCCGCGGCGCTGCCTCGGCCTCGCGCTGACCGCCACGCGGGTGCTCGACGAGGCCGAAGCCGCCGCGCGGCCCGCGCCAGGGGGGTGGGCGTCATGGTTCCGCAATTGAGCCGTTGGATCGACGTTGCGCGCGCGTCGCTGACCGGCCCGGCCGACGTGCGCCCCGCGCTGGGCGCGCTCGGCGTCGTGGGGCTGCTCGCGGCGGTGCACGCGACGTCGCCCGCGGTGTTCGTCAACGACATGCCGTTCGATCTGTGGGTCCCGATCGAAGCGGGCTGGCGCCAGGTGTCCGGGCAGCGCCCCCACATCGACTACCACACCCCGATCGGCTGGATGTTCCCCGCGTTGTACGGCCTCGCGATGCAGCTCGGCGGGGCGACGGCGCGGGTGGTGCTGTGGGTCCCGGCGGCGTTGTCCGTCGTGGTCGCCGCGCTCGCGCTGTGGGTCGGGGCGCCGCGGCTGTCGACGACGCCGCTCGCCGCGTTCGTAGCTTCGCTCGGGCTCACCGCGCTGTCGCCGCGCCACCTCGACCGCGACTCATTGGTGCACCTCGCGAGCTACAACCGGGTCGGGTGGGCGCTCACGGCGGTGGTGCTGCTCGCCCTGCTCGTCCCGCGGCGGTCGGCGCCGGTGGCCGCGGAGGCCGGCGCGCGCGCCGCTGCCGCCGCGAAGGCCGCGCGCGACGGGGACCGCCGCGACACCCTCGAAGCCGTCGTGCTCGCCGTGGTGATCTGGTCGCTGCTGTGCCTGAAGGTGACCTACGCGCTGCTCCTCGGCGGCGCGGTGGTCGCGTGCGGGGCGCTGCTCGCGGACCAGCGGCGGCTGGTGGTCGGCGTCGCGGTCGGGTCGGCGATGATGATCGGGTCGTGGGCAGCGACGAGCCCGCTCGCGGGGCCGTACCTGGACGACGTCCGGTCGGCGGCGGCGTCGTTCGACCCGCGCTGGGCGGCGTTCAACGCCGAGCGGGTCCCGGGCGTCGCGAAGATGGTCCAGGCGGCGTGGTTCAACGCGCCCGCCCTGCTCACCCCGGTCGTCGCGCTGCTGTGGCTGTCCCGCACCAGCAGCGAGGGCGCGCGGGCGTCCGTCGAGCGGGCCACCCTCGCGGTGCTCGCGGTGCTCGTCGGGGTGATCGGCATCACCACCCAGAGCCACGATCACGCCGCCCCGGCGCTGATCTCCGTGGTCGCCGCCATCGGCGTCATGCTCGCCGGGCGGGCGCCCCACCGTGCCGCCACCCTCGGCGCCGCCTGGTGCGCCGCGCTGATGTTCGTGTCGGCCGTGCCCGACGCGCTGGGGGTCCTGGCGCACCGCGCGGCCGCGTCGAGCGGGGTCCCGATGGCCGCCGACGGTCCGCTGGCCGAGGTGCGGATGGCCGGCGACCCAGAGCGGCCCCCGCGGGCCAGCTGGGTGGTGCGCGGCGCGGTCGACCCCGACACCTTCCGTGCCCTCGTCCCCTCGCCCACCCTCGGCGCCACCGACTTTGAATTGTTGCTCACCGCCGGATCGGGCGTGGTCGACCGATTCGCCGGCCCGGACGCCCGGGTGCTGCCGTTGATGTTCGCCTCACCGCTGTCGTGGTCCCGCGGCACCCCCCCTCCGACCGGCGTCGTGGCCTGGTTCGACCCGGGTCGGACGTTCGGCGGCGACCGCCCGCTCACCGCCGAGACCCTACGCGACGTCGACGTCGTGCTCGACCCACGGATCATCGATCTACCCGTGCGCAACGCGATGTTCGAGCAGCTCGAGCCAGTCCTGCGCGACGGCTGGGTGCCCCACGACACGCCGTTGTGGCGGGTGTGGGTCCGCGCGGACCCCCGGTGATCAACCTCGTGTGGGCCTGGGTGGTGGGGTGTGCCCACACCCCTCCAGTCCCCCCTCCCGCCGACGATCCCCCGCCCCCCGAGGTCGTCGC
>CAIUDO010000266.1 GCA_903897935.1 uncultured Pseudomonadota bacterium | reverse complement strand
CGGACGCGACGCATTGACGGCGTTGCCGTCGGGCGGCTCATCAGAGCCAAGCGCGACCGGCAGTTCGTGACCGCCGCGCGCCCCAGCCTATTAACAACACCTCGCCGGCAGGCGCGCCCCCGGTGACATCTGGTGACAATCGACGCGATGATCTAGATTGTACCATCCGCCGACGGACGAACCGGCGCGGCCCGCACGCCCAACCAGCCGAGCGTGGTCGTCTCCGCGAGCACGTCGCCGACGCACGTCAGGAGCGCGCCCGGGTCGACGCCGGCCGCGACCGCGCGCTCCAACGCGTCCGCGATTCTGGCGGTTTGACCAAACGACTCAAGGAGTGTCGCCCACACTTCGTCGATCTCGAGGTGCCGCATCGTGCGCGCCGCGGACCGGTAGACGACGATCACGGACGCGCGGGCGCTGATCGGCGGAAGATCCGAGTCTTCGTAGCCGAGGGCGACGGACCGCCACGCGTGCACGTCCGTCGTGAGGCGGATGACGCGGACGTGCGGCTGGAGCGTCAGCAGGACGTCTTCGTTGAGATGGCGCGCGCTCGGCAGCGGCAGCTGGGCGGCGACGAACCCGTGGTTGACCGCGAGGTCGACCTGCGCGAGCTCCACATGCGCCGCTGGGGCGCCGCGCGCCGCCAACCAGCCCGGCACCGTGTCGGCGACTCGGTCGAGCGTCCACCCTGTCGGCGGGTGATCCCGCAGGTAGTCCCGCCATACCTCGGCCGCGCCAGCCCCCAGCAGCACGCTCAGGCCGGGCAGGTTCTCGGCCATGGCGCTCGCCATGCGCAGGCGGAACTGGTCTTGATACACCGCGATCTGGTCGGCTGGGCCGAGTCCCGGTCCGCCCGCGAACCAGGTGGGGTCTGGCTCGGAAGCGCCTTGGATCCACCCGATCATCGTCGTTTGCCAGGCCGCGGGCAGCTCCGCGCGCGCCTCGATCGGCGCGCGGGGCGCCGGGTCGAGGAGAAGCGGCGCGGCGGCGTCCCGCGCGGCGCGGGCGCGCGCGGCCTCTTCTTGGAGTCGCGCGAAGGACGGGATGTCGTCGTCCCACTCGACGAGGGTGGAGACGCGGCCGATCACCCCGATCAGGCGGCGGTACAGCGCCCACACCTCGTCGCACACCGCGCGATCGTGCGTGTCGAGCCGGTACCCGGGGAGCGTCTTGTGGCCGGCGAGGTGCACCTGAACGACACGATCGAGGGGCAGGCCGTCGAGGAACCGCTCGGGATCGAAGCCGTGGTTCACCGACGACACGAACACGTTGTTGACGTCGAGCAGCAGCGCGCAGTCCGCGCGCGTGACGACCTCGGCGAGGAAGTCTTGCTCGGGCACCACGCTCGCGCGGTAGCTCAAGTAGGAGCTCGTGTTCTCGACCGCGAACAGCTTCCCGGTCCGATCCTGGATTTCCCGGATGCGGTCCACGATCCGGTCGCGCACGGCGTTCGTGTACGGGACGGGGAGGAGGTCGAACGACCGGCGGTGGGCGTCGCCGACCCAGCACAAGTGGTCGGACAACCACGGAGGATCGATGCGCCGCGTGAGGGCGACCAGGCGGTCGAGGTGCTCGGCGTCTCGGCCGCCACCCAACGACAAGGACACGCCGTGGTTGACGACCGGGTAGTGCGCCCGAAGCGCGTCGAGGTGGTAGAGCGGCGATCCGCCGCCCACCATGAAGTTCTCGGAGATAACCTCGAACCAATCCATGGCCGGCCGCTCCTCCACGACCTCGCGGTAGTGGGGGAGCCGAAACCCGACGCCGACGCCGAGGTCAGGGACCGAGAAGCGAGAGGCCACCGCTCACATCGTGGAGCAGCCGCCCTGCCCCTTGCACTCGTTCTGGCCCTTGCAGGAGTTCTTGCCCTCGACGGCGCAGCCGCCCTGCCCCTTGCACTCGTTCTGGCCCTTGCACGCGTGCTTCGCCATGGTGGCGGCCTGCTCGCCGCCGGCCTTCCCGGCCTTTCCGGCCTTGCCACGCTCGGCGGCGGCGGGGGCCGCGGCGGCGGGGGTGGCCTCGGCCGGCGCGGCCTCGGTCGTGGTGGTGGTGGACTCTTCGGCGCAGCCGGCGAGCAGGCCAGCGAGCGCGTTGGCGATGAGCAGCGACTTGAGCGAGCCAGACATGGGGACCTCCTGACGGTCACAGGCCGGTATGCCGGCCGCGGCGAACGGTTTCGTGTGCCTCGCGCACACGGCGGGCCGCTAACGCGCGATCCAGCGTTCAGGCGAGCAACACGGTGAGGAAGAACGCCAACGAGACGTACCCGTTCAGGTCGAAGAACGCCTTATCGACGCGGGAAAGGTCACTCTCGCTGACGAGGCGGTGCTCGTAGACCAGGACCGCCGTGATCGCCGCCAAACCGACGAAGTAGATCGCACCAAGGGGCGCAACCGCCGGTAGCGCCGCGAGCGCCGCCACGGTGACCACGTGTGCGCCGGCGCTGATCTTGAGCGCCGCGCCGACCCCGAAGCGCGCCGGCACCGACCACAGCCCCGCCCCGCGATCAAACTCCGCGTCCTGGCACGCATAGATGAGGTCGAAGCCCGCGACCCACGTCGCGACCGCGAGAGACAGCAGCGCGGGGACGGGGCCCCACGCGCCGGTCAGCGCGATCCACACCGCCGTCGGCGCGAGCGCGAGCGCCAGGCCCAGCACCACGTGACACCACGCGGTGAACCGCTTGGTGAGCGAGTAGCCCCACACCACCACGAGCGCGACCGGCGACAACACGAGGGTGAGCGGCCCGAGCGCCCACGACGCGACCACGAACACCACGGCGGACAACGCGGTGAACCCGACCGCCGCGGGCGTGGACAGCGCACCGGTGACGAGCTCCCGACTCGCGGTCCGCGGGTTCTTCGCGTCATACGCGCGGTCGACGAGGCGGTTGAAGCCCATCGCGCTTGACCGAGCCGCCACCATGCAGACCACGATGAGCGCGACCTGACCCCACGTGACGGGCACCGAGCGCGACGCGAGCACCGCGGCGGCGAGCGCGAACGGCAACGCGAAGATCGAGTGCGACAGCTTGATCATACGCGCGAACGTCAGAAACGACCGAACCGCATTCATCGTGCCCTCCACACCGGCCCGGCGTCGACGAGCACCCGACGACGCGGCGCGCGCCGTCGCAGCGCCTCCACGCCGTCGACCTCGAGCACGACCAGGCCTGGCGCCGCGCCTGGCGCGATCCGGCCGAGGCCCGCGGCCCCCAGCGCGCGCGCCCCGCCCGCGGTGGCCATGACCAACCAATCGACGGTCGGAACCTCCGGGAACCCTGCCGCGAGCACCGGGATCTCCCCGAGCGGGTCGAGGTCCGGGGCGCTGCACGTGCTGTCGGTGCCGATCGCGAGCGGCACGCCCGCGGCGCGCATGCCGCGCACGTCGGGCAACGCCCCGCCGATGTGGAGGTTGGACCGCGCGCACAGCACGACGCTCGCGCCCGCGCGCGCGAGCGGACCGAAGTCGGCCTCCCCGAGGCACACGCCGTGCACCAACAGCACGTGTGGGCCGAGCGCGCCGACTTGGGCGATCCAACCCAGCGACCCCGCGCACGCCGGCACCACCCCGCGCCAAACGAGCCCGAGGCGGTCGAGCATCACGGCGAACGCCCCGTCGCCGTGGGACAAGAAGCGCTGCTCCTCGGGATCCTCGGCCAGGTGGACGGACGCTGGCGCCGGGCTCGGGGCGGCGAGCGCGGCCGCGACAAGCTCGGGCGCGGTGGAGTACGGCGCGTGCGGGGACGGGCGAACCTCTACGACGGCGCGACGTTCTACCCGACGCGCCCACGCCGCGGCCCGCGCGGCGCGCTGCGGGACGGCACGGGCGTCCACGCCGATGCACTCGACCTGGACGACCCCGCCGACGCCGGCGGCCGCGAGCACCTCGGCGGTCGCGCCGTCGCTGCCGACGTCGCACCCCGCGACCACGCCGTCGTCACGGAGTCGCTCGGCGGCCGCTACGATCCGCGCCGCGTCGGGCACAGCGGCGCCGCGCGCCGCCATCAGCCGCTCGATCCAGGCCGCCAGGCCGCTCCCGCCCGGCACCTGCCCGTCGTGCCACGAGAGCTCGAGGTGCAGGTGCGCGTTGATCAGCCCTGGGATCACGAGCCCGTCGATCGGCGGCCCGTCGCCGGAAGCAGCAGGCCGAACCTCCGCGATCGTCCGGTCGCGGACCGTGACCACGACGTCGTCGCGCACGGCGGCACCGTCGAAGAGGTGCGCGCACCGGAAGGACCGGATCACCCTACGATCCGACGCGCGACCTTCCGGGCGTCGATCGCGGGCAAGCCGACCGCGGGCCGCCCCGCGTCCCGCACGACCCGCGCGGCGACGGCCAGGCGGTCGCTCCACCCGAGCGGGTCGGCGTCGAGCCGGACCTCCAGCACGTCGGCGCCTGCATGGAGGGCTGCCGCGCAGATCTCGGCGTCTTCCGACGACAACACGACGACGACCTCCTCCTCGGGCGGCAGCGTCAGCCGGGCCACGGCGACCTCACGAACCGTGCCGACGGCGTCGGCGCCGGCATCCACGACGCGGCCAGGCACCCCGGCGCGCCAGGCCTCCGGGAGCGCGGCCACGGCGGCGACGGCGAGGTCCACGCGCCCCTCGACCCGGGCGCCCACCGCGCCAGCGGCGACGGCAGCGGCGATCAACGCGCCACGG
>CAIUDO010000265.1 GCA_903897935.1 uncultured Pseudomonadota bacterium | reverse complement strand
CTTCCGCGCGCACGTCGCGCCACGGGCGAGCGACCGCGCTGGCGCCGAGCCCGACGCCCGCGAAGTGCTCGGCGTCGTACTCGGACCACGCGCGCGGGTCGACGCGGGTGAGCGGCTCCACCGACCACCCACCGCCCCAGACCCACCCCTCGCCCCGCAGGCCGACGACCTCACCGACCGGCACCTCGTGGCGGGCGTGCAGGGTGCCGTCGAGGTGCCAGGCCGAGTCCGACGCGCCTTCCCCGACCCCGGCGTCCGCGGTCAGGCCAGCGAAGCCGCGCCGCCACTCCACCCCGCCCTGGCCGTAGCCGCCGGCGGCCGCCGACGGGCCCCGCCCCCAGCCCCCGAAGCGCAGCCACCACTTGCCCTCGCGGCGGCGCATCCACGCAGCCTCGAGCTCGCCGGCGAGCCACGCCTCGGTCGGAGACGTCAGCCGGTCGCGGAGCGCCGTCAGGCCGAGCTCCCACGTGCCGCCGGTCCCTTGCATCGGCAACACCGGTGAGGTCGGGTTCGCGTACCGCGCGACCAGGGCCTCCAGCTCGTCCGCCGGGATCGCCGGGCCGGTCGTCACCGACGGCGCCTCAGACACCGCCGCCGCCGCCCGCTGCACGCCTCGGGAGACCAGCAGGTCGGCGTCACCGGAGACAAGCACCCGTGCGGCCCCCGTCGTACGGATCGGCAGCTCGACCTCGCCTTCGACGCCGCTCGCGACGAGCACGCCGTCGATCGTGACGTCGGCCCGCCCGCGCAGGACCTCGACCCGGACCGCAGCCGGCACCGCCAGGACGACCTCGACCGGACGCTCCGGCGTCGCGTGAAGGGCGTACCGCTCGAGCACCGGCGCGATCGTCGCGCCGTCGACCGACGCCCGAATCACCAGCGCGGCGTCGTCGCCGACCGGCCCGACCTCGACCTCGTGGGCGCCGTCCGCGAGGTCGCGCGCGATCGTGAACGACTGCCCGTCGGGCACGCTCACCACCTCGGGGACGCCGTCGAAGCGGACCGGCACCGAGCAGGCGGCGCCGCGCAGCGACTCGTCGCGACAGTACAGGTCAACCGCGACCTTCGCGCCGTCGACCCGGATCGTGTCGGCCTGGGTGGCGCCGCGGATCACGAGCGCCTGGTCGGCCGGCCACGGGGACGCGACCACCGCGTCGCGCGCGAGCGACCACACGGGTGCGTTGGGGTCGACCTCGACCGCCTGCCGCACCGCCACCAAGCCACCGCCGCGCTCGGACCGGGAGATCGGCCGCCACTCCATCGCTTGACGGATCGACGGCAACGTGTAAGCGCCTTGTGGGCCGGCCGCGCGGGCGTACGACAGCGCCGCGAGCGGGTCACCGGCGTCGAGCCACGCCATCGCGGCTTCGCGCGCCAACAACGGCGAGGCGTGCGCGTCGGCGAGGGCCGCCAGGGCCTCGGCGCGGGCCACCGGCGGGCCCGCCGGCACCTCAGCGTCGACCCCGACCGAGGCCAGGATCGCCGGCACCGAGACCGGACCGAGCCGCGACGCGGTGGGGACCGCGGGCGGCAGCGTGCCCCACAACCGGCGCGCCGGGCGCCCGAGCATGCCGTCTTCGAGCACCGGAGTGAGGTCCGCGCGCGCGAGGCCGAGCTGGCCCAACGACG
>CAIUDO010000264.1 GCA_903897935.1 uncultured Pseudomonadota bacterium | reverse complement strand
TGGCGATGGTGACGACAACGACGACGCGTCGCAGGCCGCGGGCGTGGTGCCGCTCGCCGCCCTCGAGCAGGCGCGGTCGCGCGCGGTCGCCAGCGGCCGTGACCTCGACGCTGAGATCGTGCAGTCGCGGTACCTCTGGATCGACGCGCATGTCCCTGGCTTTGTGTCGGGCGCGCACGTGACGCGCGGCGGCTACCGGATCGACGCGTTGGTGATGCACCCGATCGGCGGCGCGGTCGTGTTCGTCGCGGTCATGCTCGTCGTGTTCCTGGCGCTGTTCTCGTGGAGCGACCCGCTGATCGGCTTGATCGAGGCGGCGTTCGCGGCCGTCGGCGACGTGGTCGGGCAGGTGTTCGCGCTCGCCCCGGGCGCGGGGTCGGGCGGGGTGGTGGACGTCGCGCGGGACCTCGTCGTGGACGGGATCATCGGCGGCGTCGGGTCGGTCGTCGTGTTCGTGCCGCAGATCGGCTTGTTGTTCTTGTTCCTCGCCTTGCTCGAGGACTGCGGCTACCTCGCGCGCGCGGCCACCTGGATGGACCGGGTGCTGCGGTTCGCCGGGCTGCCCGGGCACGCGTTCGTGCCGTTGTTGTCGGGGTTCGCGTGCGCCGTGCCGGCGATCGTCGCGACCCGCACGCTGTCGCGCCGCCGCGACCGCCTGCTCGCGATGGCGGTGCTGCCGCTCACGTCGTGCTCGGCGCGCCTCCCGGTGTACGCGCTGGTGATCGGCGCGGTCCTTCCTGCGTCGTTCGCGGCGCTGCCCGGCGTGCCGGTCCGCCCGCTGGTGCTGTTCGCGATGTACACGTTCTCGGCGATCGTCACGCTGGTCGCGGCGGTCGTGATCGGTCGCCTCGTGCTCGCAGAGCCGCCCGCGCAGGTGCTGCTCGAGCTGCCCCCATGGCGCGCCCCGCAGCCCCGCGTGGTCGCGCGGCTGGTGTGGAGTCGGGTCGCCGGCTTCTTGCGTGAGGCGGGCGGAGTCATCCTCGCCGCGACGATCGTGCTGTGGGCGCTGTTGTACTTCCCGCGGGTCACCCCCGAGGAGGTGCTCTCCGCCGAGGTGATCGCGCGGTCGACCCCGGAGCAGATCGAGGAGCTCACCGCGGCAGCGGGCCTCGAGCGCTCGTTCGCCGGCATGATCGGCAAGACGATCGAGCCCGTCATCGCGCCGCTCGGCTTCGACTGGCGCATCGGGGTCGGGCTGGTGGGCGCGTTCGCGGCGCGTGAGGTGTTCGTCTCTACGCTCGGCGTCGTCTACGGGATCGCCGACGCCGACGAAGAGAGCCAGTCGTTGCGCGAGCACATCCAGGCGGAGCGGCGGCCCGACGGCACCCCGGTCTGGTCGGCGCGGACCGGCCTGTCGCTGATGGTGTTCTTCGCGCTCGCGATGCAGTGCATGTCGACGCTGGCGGTGCTGCGGCGCGAGAGCGGGTCGTGGTCATGGACGGCGTTCGTGGTCGTGTACCCGACGGCGATGGCGTGGGTCGGCTCGTTCGTCGTCTACCAGGGCCTCGGCTTGCTCGGGTGGTCGGGCTGAGGCGGGCAGGGGTGGCTACGAGAAGTCTGCTAGGATGCGCCTATGGCCGTCCTCGATAGAAAGCTGCCTTCACCAGGCAGGGCCGCGCTCGCCGCGACGATCGCAGCGTGGGGCGCGGAGCTCTTGTTGGTCCGCGCGTCGTCGTCGCCGGTGTTCGGCTGGGACATGCTCGTCTCTGCCGTGTTGTACGGCTCGATGTTCGCCGTGTTGTCTCGGGTCGGCGCGGGTCGGGTCGGCGGTGCGTTGGCGCGGTTGCCGCTGCTGTTCTTGTTCGCCGGCATCGCGGGTGCGCCCCTGTACGACCACGGCGCCGCGATCTACGGGCTGGTCGCGGCGGCGGCGCTGAGCGTGGTCGGGGGCGCGGTGTGGGCGCACCGCAACGGGGACGGCCCGGTGCCTGGACCGGCCGAGATCGTGCTGGTCGCCGCCGGGTGCGCGGCAGCCGGCTGGCTGGCCGACGGTGAGCACCCTGGTTGGAACTGGATCATCCTCTGGTGGGTCGGCCTCGTCGCGGTGGCCGGGCTCGCGAAGAACATCCCGCTCGCGGCGGTGTCGCTCGTCGTGGTGTGCGGCTTCTTGCCGCCTTCTACGCCGGCCCCGACCTGGAAGGGCGCGACCGTGGCGGCCCAGGGGCCTGACCTCGTCTTGGTGACGGTGGATACGCTCCGCTACGATCGCGGCGTCGGGCAAGACGGGGCGGCGCTGATGCCGTCGTTGGTCGCGCTGCGGGGCGCGAGCGGGGAGGCGGTCGCGGCGGCGCCGTGGACGCTGCCGTCGATGGCGACGATCCTGACCGGCCTGCCGCTGGACGGCCACGGCGCGGTCCGGCACGCCGACGGAACGTTCGGCAAGATCCCCGACAGCGCGCAGACGCTCGCCGAGCGCTTGTCGGCCGCTGGATACGACACGGCCGCGGTGGTGGCGCCGAACCCGTGGCTCGGAGCGTCGTTCGGGTTCGCCCAGGGGTTCGACTGGTTCGACCACCGTCGGGACGCCACCCGCGGCGCGCTCCCGCGGGGCCCGTATCCGGGTGGTCGCGCGCGCCCGATCGCGGGGCGGCTCGCGACGGCGCTCGGGTGGGTGGTCGAGCCCGATCTTGGGCCTTCCGGCGAGGTGATCGACCGCGCGCTCGCGGTCGCGGCGGCGCGTCGGCGCGAGCGGCCCCTGTTCTTGTGGGTGCACCTGCTCGATCCGCACCTGCCGTACAGCGCGTCGGTCGACGCGCCGCGCGCCACGAAGGTCGCGTTGTCAACGTTGACCCGGCGCTTGTTGGTGGGCGGCCGGTCGGGGCTCGACGCGTCGTGGGTGGTCGCGGGGTACGACGCCGAGGTCGCGGCGGTCGATGCGTCGTTGGCCAGGTTCTTCGAAGGTCTCGGGCCGGATCGGATGCGGTCGCGCGTGGTGTTGGTCACCGCGGACCATGGCGAGGAGCTGGGGGATCATGGCGGGTGGGAGCACGGGCACGCGCTGTGGCAGGCGGTGTCGGCGGTGCCGCTCGTGCTCGTCGGACGGGACTGGCGGGCCGAGCAGCCGGCCGCGCAGGTGGACGTCGCCGCGACGCTGCTCGCGGCCGCGGGCGTCCCGCGCGGGGACCTGCCGGGCCGCGACCTCGGGCAGCCGGGCGCGAGCCCGCGCACGACCACGGCCAACCTGATGCACGGCCCAGATCCGTGGGGCGCGGTGGCGGTGCGTCGTGGGCGTTGGAAGGCGATCCGCACGCAGTCGGGCGATCACCTGTACGACGTGGTGGCGGATCCGGGCGAAGCGAACGACCTCGCGGCGACGAACGAGGCTCGGGTGCGTGAGCTGCTCGCGGGCGTGGTCTTGCCGAAGGTCGGAGAGACCGTGGACATCAGCGGCGAGCAGGGCTTGCTGGAGGCGCTCGGCTACGCAGAGCCCAGCGAGTAGCGGGTCACTGCGACGCGGCGCAGTACTCTTCCGACCCGGCCGCCGAGATGCACAGCTGCAGCGCCAACGTGGTGTCTTTGCCGGACGAACGGGCGTACTCCAGCCACTCGCGCGCGTACGTCTTCGCTTCGTTGCGGCGGTCGGTGCGCTCTTGTTCGTTCGCGTCGGTGGCGGAGTCGATGTACTTCTGCTCGGCGGCGGCCCAGATCTGCTGCGCCGACGCCGCGCGGATCTTGTACAGCGCGTTGACCCGCGTGACGTGCGTGTCGCCGGTCCAGTACGAGCGGTTCTCGAGCGCGACGTCGCTCCAGCGGATCGCCTCCTTCGCGCGCGAGACGTCTTGTTTCGCGAGGTGGGACGCGAACTTGTAGACGAGATCCGGGTCGGAGCGGTCTACCATGTCGAGGTGGCGCGCGACGACCGACTCCCAGCGGTGCATGTCGCCTTTCGCGTACGCGTCCGCCATGAGGACCCGGGACAGCTTGTCCATCGTGGTCTGCTTCTGGGCTTGGTCGAGCGCGGTCTCCAGGCAGCGGACCTGCCCGCCGTCGAGCTTGCCGAGCATGGCCATGGGCTCGAGCGCGATGAGATCGCCGCAGTCGGCTGTGAGGACCATGAGCTCCGAGCCGACGAGATCGTCGAGCTCGGACTGCTCGTCGTCCAGGCTGATCTTGATGAACCCATTGCTCGCCTCCGCCGGCACGGGTGCCGGGGTGGGGGCGGGCTTGGCGCATCCCCAGGTCGCGAGCAGCGCGACGAGGAGCAGCCGCATGTGAAACCCTCCGGTGACGGGCGGAGTATATCGGAGCGTGGGCCCGATCGCATCGGGTCTCGTCAGGAGGCGTCGTGGCGTCGTTCTTCGATTTGTTCCGCCCGCGCATGGTGACGGCGGAACAGGCGCTTGTTGGTCGTACTTCGCCGATCCCGACCGCGGCGCGACACGCGGTGTTCGACCGCCCGCTCGGCGACGAACCGCCGGGGTGCCGGGTGTTGTTCGTCGGTATGGGCTGCTTCTGGGGTGCGGAGCGCAAGATGTGGAAGCTCGGCGGCGTCCGGATGAGCGCGGTCGGCTACCAGGGCGGGTTCACGCCGAACCCGACGTACGAGGAGGTGTGCTCGGGGCGCACCGGCCACACGGAGGCGGTGAAGGTCGTCTACGACCCGGCGCAGGTGACGGATGAGCAGGTGCTTGCGGCGTTCTGGGAGGGGCACGACCCGACGCAGGGCAACCGGCAGGGCAACGACGTCGGCACGCAGTACCGCTCGGCCGTCTACTGGACGGCGCCCGAGCAAGAGGCGGCGGTGCATCGCACCCGCGACGCGTACGCGGCGGCGCTGGCCGCGGCGGGGCACCCGCGGTCGATCACCACGGAGCTCGGGCCGGCGGGGCCGTTCTACTTCGCCGAGGCGTACCACCAGCAGTACCTGCACAAGAACCCAGGTGGATACTGCGGCCTCGGCGGCACCGGCGTGTCGTGCCCGGTCGGGATCGACGTCGCGGGTTGAAGTGTATGACAGCTCGGCTCCCAACGGCACGGAAGAACGCTCGAAGTCGCGAGGGCGTGCAAAGCGGGGCAGGGAGGGTGCTCATGCCTTCGATGGCGCGTAGCCGCGCTAGCCCCAAAACAAGCGCAGGGCCGAGCCGTCAGCCATCAGCCATCAGGTTTCAGCTTGACAATGGCGCGATGGTGACCCAACCGACCTTTCCCTGAACGACGCGTGCAGCGGCCGGTCGGCACGCGAATGCACCGATGTTGTCTAGTCTGCTGGACATGCTAGACAACTTCCGTGCTCTACGACGTGAACCAGCGCGAAGCGATCCGGGCGGCGGCGGCCTCCGATCAGCTCCTCACCGCGCACGCCCTGGGCGTCGATCACGCCGCCATGTCGTGGATGGAGCGGTCGGGAATCATCCGACGCGTGATCCCCGGCGTGTACGTCGGGGCCGCCCATCCGACCGACCGGCTCGTCGAGGTCGCGGCCTGGACGGTGAAGCACCCACACGCGGTGGGCTGCCTCCTCACCGCCGCCGCGTTTCACGACCTCACCGACGCGTTCGCCCGTGGCACCTGCCTGTTCGTGCCGTTCGGCACCTCTCCGCCAAGGAGCCGGGTCGTTCCGGTTCATGCTGTCCAGGTCGCCCCGAGCCTCGTGGATCCCGCGCACGACGACGAGAACGACATCCTGCGCCTCGTCGTGCACCGTCATGCAGTCCGCCTCACCGGCCCCGACCGCACCACCATCGACCTGTGGAAATATCCGGCCCGGATCCCGCAGGAGTACGCCCTGGACGCGCTCCGGCGGAGGCTCGGGGCCACGGGCTTCGAGATGCCGAGGTTCGCTCGGCTCGCTGAGCGCCTCGGGGTCTGGAGCAGGATCCAGCCTGTCGCCCAGGGGCTCAGCCTCCGATGACGCGCCACACCCGCAACACGACGCGGTCGGTGAACCAGCGCGTCGGCAACGAGGGCCGCAAGCGTGGGCTCACCCGGGTGGACGCGTTCACCGCGTACGCCATGGATCGCCTGCTCCATCACCTCGGGCGCTCCCCGCAGGCGAACGAGTGCTTCCTCAAGGGCGGCCTCCTCGTCGCGAACCTGGTGCGCGAGCCCCATCGGTTCACGCGCGATGTCGATGTCCTGCGCCGCCACGGCCCGCCTGAACCCGACGACCTTCGCGCTCGGTTCGAGTCCATCGTGGCAGCCCCCGTGGACGACGGGATCACCTGGGTCGGGTGCGGGCGATCCCGACTGATCGGGCGGTGGACGACTACGACGGCGTGAAGGTCTTCGTCGAGGCCAGCGTGGAGGGACACACCGTCGAGGTGCGGATCGACATCGGGTTCGGGGACGCGGTGGAGCCCGACGCCGAGCGCGTGGAGTTGGCCCCGTTCCTCGACGGGGACCCACCCGCCATCGTCCGCGCCTACCGCGCCGAGTCGGTAGTGGCCGAGAAGGTGCAGACCGTGGTGAAGCGGTTCCCGTTGGTCGAGCACCGGATCAAGGACATCCTCGATGTGGTCGTGCTCGCCGAGCGACTGGCGTTCGACGGGCCGACGCTAAGCCGCTCGATGCAGGTGACATTCGAGCGGCGAGAGACCCGGCCCGACCTGGCGGTGCTCGACGACCTGGCTGCCGAGACGAGCGGAAAGCGCGCAAAGAAGTGGCGGCAGCAGTGGCAGAAGATGGTGAAGGAGAAGGCGGTATCGAACGCTCCGGCCCTCGACGAGGCCCTGGCGCGCTTCGACACCTTCGTCCGACCTGTGCTCCAGGCCCTCACGCTCCGCGAGGTGCTCGTGGCACGCTGGACCGCGGGCGGGCCGTGGACCTGATCGATGCTCGTGGCGGCGCTGCCTTCTGGAGTACACCGAGCCCTCGATCGCGACTCGGGCGAGGGAGATCGACGAGGCCGGCTGCACCGACGTTATCGTCGCCTGTGTTCCTCACCGTGAGCTCGCACAGCTTCGATGACATCCCCACGATCCTCGGCACGAAGGAGGACCCGTCGTCGCTGCAGCTGCTCGAGTCGGAGGGAGGGGATCGCGCGCTACCCAGTGGTCGCTCAGCCCCAGCGACGCTCGGGTCGCCTACGTGGCCGACGCCAGCATGCCCGACGCCAGCCGTGGAGGATTGGGTGGTGCGCGCGGTGCGGGATCGGGCGGAGACCCTGGCGAGGAGCCCCGTGTGACCATGGATCTCCGCGGTCGGTACGGCGGTACGCGATCCTGATCCACCGGGATTTAGGGTACCTGCTCTCGGCGCTCCTGCTCGGGTACTGTGTCTCCGGCCCTCGCTGCGATCGCACGGGCCTCGCTCAGCGGGCTCGGTCCGCAATACCCTTCAGGCTGCTTGGAGCGGTCGTGAGCGGGGCGTCGTCCGATCAGTCGACGTCGCCGGCCGCTTCGGACGGGATCTCGAGGCCGAGCACGGTCGCCACGTCGCCTTTGAGCAGGTCGGTGGCTGCTTTCACCGCGGCGTACAGCGCGTCGAGCTCGGCCTGCGACGCGCCTTCGAGCGGCGACGACACCGCGGCGGCCGCGGCGTCGGCGCCGTCGAGCGCGCTGAGCAGGTCGGCGGCGAGGTCTTCTCGCCCCACCGACACCAGCACGTCGTCGAGGCCGCCCGCGTCGCCGCCGGAGAACACCGCGCGGAACCCGGCAAGGTTCGCGACGACCGCGTGGTGCGAGCGACCCGCGAGCAGCGCTTCTGCCAACGTGCCGCAGTCGTCGAGGCCGCAGTCGGTCTCGCCGCTCTGCCAGCCCACCTTCTCGTCCTTCACCAACGTCTCCGCCAGGAACGCCGCGTCGAAGATCGCGTTGAGCCCGGAGATGTCCGTCTCGTAGTCGGACGTGCTCCCGCCCGCCCCCGCCAACGAGCCCGCGAAGTCGCCGCCGGTGGGGGACCACGCGTCTTGGATGGTGGTGACGTCGGCGACGATGCGCGCCGAGACCGCCGCCGCGTACGACGCGCGGTTTCGCGCGACGCCGTCCGCGCCGAGCGCCGCCCACGAGCCGTCGGCGTTGATGTCCACCTGGGTGGCGCAGGCGTTCTCGGCGCCGCCATACAGCAGCACCTCCAGCGCGTCGAACCCGTACACGTTGACGAGGTTCGTCTCGAAGAAGTCGGCGCTCGCCCAGTCGGCCTCGACCGTCTCCTGGTCGACCCGGCACGCGTTGACGACGGGCCACGAGTACACCTCGTCGCGCAGGTCGGCCCCGCCGACGGCGGTGAGCGACGACGCGAGCGGTCCGACCCGCATCATCTCGACGCGCTGCCACGCGTCGAAGGCGGCTTCGAACGCGCTCTGCGCGGCGGCCTGCTCCGCGGTGGCCGCGGCGCCCGCGGTCGACGCCGCGGCGTCCCACGCGGCGCACGCCGCCGCCAGGGCCTCAGCGGCCGCGTGGGCGTCGGCCAGGGCG
>CAIUDO010000263.1 GCA_903897935.1 uncultured Pseudomonadota bacterium | reverse complement strand
GTGTTCCACGTGGAACATCGCCGCCCGCGACGCGCCGCAGCTCGGACGGGGCGGGGCGGCGGGGCTACCCTCCAACGCCGACGGAGCCGCGCGCCGCGAGCCACACCGACAGGTGCTGCACCGCCACCGGCGTGATCCCCGGGAGCCGTGCCGC
Organism: uncultured Pseudomonadota bacterium; assembly: GCA_903897935.1. Classification (GTDB taxonomy): domain Bacteria; phylum Myxococcota_A; class UBA796; order UBA796; genus CAIUDO01. The sequence continues at coordinate 6,776 of CAIUDO010000263.1, read as the reverse complement.
CTCGCCGAGCGTACGCGGCTGCGCGCGGGCGAGGCGCTCCCGCACCTCCGTCGACAGCGCGGTGACCGCCATCCAGTCGGCGCCGACCGGCAGCGGCAGGGCCTCCATCCGCTTCGTCATGTCCGCGGTCCGCTGCGCACGCTCGACGTACCCCGCGTACCGAGCGTCGATCTCGACCTGCTCCGCCGCCGCCGCTGCGACGGCCGGCAAGCCGAGCGCGCCCGCGAGCGCCGCGTAGTCGACGCCTGGTCGGCACAACAGCGCGTCGCCGCGCACCGGGTGGTCGATCGGCCCGACGCCCGCCGCCACCAAGGCCGACACGGTCTCCGGGGTCGGGCGAACCTGCGCGCGCAGCGCCGCCGTCGCTTGCGCGACCTGCTCGAGGTGCTGCTGGAACCGGGCCCAGGTGACGTCGTCGATCAACCCGAGCGCCCGACCGCGCGCCATCAGCCGGCGGTCGGCGTTGTCTTCGCGCAGCAAGAGCCGATGCTCGGCCCGCGACGTGAACATGCGGTAGGGCTCGCCGCCGACCCCGCGCGTGACGAGGTCGTCGACCAGCACCCCGATGTACGCCTCGTCGCGGCCGAGCACGAGCGGGGCCCCTTGCGCCGCCGACACCCCCGCGACGAACCCCTGGGCGGCCGCCTCCTCGTACCCCGACGTGCCGTTGACCTGGCCTGCGAGGAACAAGCCGGGCACCCCGCGGTGCTGCAGGCCGGCGTCGAGGTCGGTCGGGTCCGCGAAGTCGTACTCGACCGCGTACCCGGGCTGGAGGACCACCGCGCGCTCCAGCCCCGGGATCGTGCGCAGGAACCGCTCCTGCACCGCGACCGGCAGCGACGTGGACAAGCCGTTCGGGTACACCCGGTGCGTCTCGTGGCCCTCCGGCTCGAGGAACACGAGGTGCCGGTCGCGGTCCGGGAAGCGCGCCACCTTGTCCTCGAAGGACGGGCAATACCGCGGGCCGACCCCCTGGATCTGACCCGTGAACAGCGGCGACTGGTCGAACGCCGCCCGAACGACGTCGTGGGCTTCCGCCCCCGTCCAGGTCAGGTAGCAGGTCAGCGGCGCGAGGCGCGGGCCGGGCGGCCCGAACGAGAACCGCCCGTCCGGGATGACGTCGTCTTGGGGGGTCAGCCGCTCCCACGCGATCGTCCGCCCGTCGAGGCGCGGGGTGGTCCCCGTCTTCAGGCGCCCGAGCTTGACCCCGAGCGCCCGCAACGACCCGGACAGCCGCCGCGCAGCTCCGTCGCCGACGCGCCCGCCCTCGGACTGCTCGGCGCCCCGGTGCATCACGCCGCCCAAGAAGGTGCCCGTCGTCAGGATGACCGCGTCAGCGTCGACCGCCGCGCCGTCGGCCAGGGTGACGCCGACCGCGCGCCCGCCAGCGGTGCGGACCGCCACCACCTCGGCTTCGATCCAGGTGATCCCAGGGATGGCGCGCAGCGCCCGCTGCATCTCGCGCGGGTAGTGGTCGACGTCGACCTGGGCCCGCGACGCCTGGACCGCGAGCCCCTGCCGCGTGTTGAGACGCCGGAACTGCACACAGCTCGCGTCCGCTACCCGCCCCATCAGGCCACCAAGGGCGTCGAGCTCGCGCACCAGGTGCCCCTTGCCGAGCCCTCCGACCGCCGGGTTGCACGACAAGCGCCCGACGTGGGCGACGCTCAGCACCACCAGCGCGACCGAACGACCGAGCCGCGCCGCCGCCGCCGCCGCCTCGGCCCCGGCGTGCCCGCCGCCCACCACGATCACGTCGAACCGGTCCGCCACCGTGCCCCCCAGCGCGCCACCGACGCGGCGCCGGCCAACCCGTAACCGCCCCGCGAACCCCGCTCCCGACGACGCCGCGACCCGACCAGCAGCCTGAAGGGCACTGCGGACCGAGCCCGCTGAGCGCGACGGTTCGGACGGCCGCCGCCACGACGGGGTAGTCTCGCCACCCCCGAGGAGGAAGGATGCCGGCCCGACCGCAGCTCCGCGCCATCGCCCTGGCCGCCCTGGCCGTCGCGCCGTCCCTGCTGGCGCTCGTCGTGTGGCCCGACGCGCTGCTCGCGCTGACGTTCGACGACTCGTTCTACTACTACGAGCTCGCCCAGAACCTCGCCGCCGGCCTCGGCACCACCTTCGACCGGATGGGCCAGACGAACGGCTACCACCCGCTGTGGCTGTGGGTGTGCACCGTGGCGTACGCGCTCGGCGCGAGCGGGGAGGGGGCCGCGCGGCTGCTGGTCGGGGTCTCGATCGGGCTGTGGGCGGCCGCGTTCGGGACCCTCGCCCGCACCGCCGACCGCGCGATCGCCGCGGCCCCGGCCCCAGCGCGCGCCCCCGCGGCCCTCGTGCCGATCGTGACCGGCGCGGTGGGATGGCTCATCGCCGCCAACCCGTTCGTCGTGCGTACGTTCGGCGGCGGTATGGAGTCGGCGATCAACGCGGTATTCTACTCGGCGGTGCTCCTGATCTCGTCGTCGGCACCCCACCCGCTCGACCTGTCGCGCGCCCAGCGCCTCACCGTCGGCGCGCTGCTGGCGTTCGCGTTCCTCGCCCGCACCGACGGCGCGTTGATGGTGGCCGCGCTCGGCCTGTGGGTCGCGCCCGAGGCGTTCCGTCGCGGCCGGGCCGGCGTGCTCGCCGCCGTCGACTTGTGCCTGCCCGCCACCCTGACCTGCCTGGTGTTCCTGGTCGGCAACCACCTCACGTACGGCGCCGCGATGCAGGTGAGCGGCACGCTCAAGCGCGTCCCGCTCACGCCGCTGCGGGTGCTGTGGGCGGCGGCGTGCGTCGCGGCGCCCGTGTTCGCGGCGATCCGCCTGGCGCGCCCCTCAGCGACCCGGTTCCGTCGGTTGCGACCGTTCCTCGCCCGCACCGCGTGGATGCCCATCTTCCTCGGCGTCATCCTTGGCTACTACACGGGCCTGCAGACCTTCGCGCGGATGTGGTACTTCGGCCCGATCGTCGCCTGGGTGCTGCTCGTCGCCATGATCGCGGCCGCCGACCTGGTCGAGATGGCGCTCGACGACGCGCCGGCGAAGGGCCCCGGCGCCGCCACCTGGCCGCTGTTGGCCCTGCTCGGGGTGCCGTTGGTCGGCGGCCTGCTCGTGCAGACCCAACGCATGGCCGACCCGCTGTTCATCGCGCCCGTCGCCGCGAACCGCGAGGCCGCGCGGTGGATCGCCGCGAACGTCCCGGCCGACGCCGTGCTCGCGTCGTGGGACTCCGGCGTGCTCGGCTACTACGCCCCGCAGCGCATCGTGAACCTCGACGGCGTCGTGAACACCTCGAGCTACGCCGACGCGATGAAGTCGGGCACCACCGCCGCCTGGCTGGCCGATCGCGGCGTCAGCTACGTCGTCAACCACGACGAGGTCGCGAACGGTGAGGCCTCGATGCGCGCCGACGCGGAGGCGGTCCTGGGGCCCGACGTCGCCAACGGCTGGCGCCTCGTGCGCACCTGGCCGTTCGCGTTTCGGGGCAGCCTCAACGAGGTCGGGTCGTCCGACGAGCTGGCGATGGCCGTCTACCTGTTCGGGTTCGACCCGATCGGGCGCGCGCCGCCGGACCCCGCCGCGGTCACTGCACCGTGACGTTGATCGTCGTGCTCCACTCCGGGCCGTACGACTTGTGCGAGCCGTCGGCGAACTGGAGCGTGAGCGTGTGCGGCCCGGCCGGCAGCGTGAGCTGGGTCTCGGTCTGGCCCTTGCCGTAGTGGATGTGCTTCTCGTCCGCCGGGACCACCGTGCCCACGGGCACCGCGGCCCCGTCGATCACGAGGTGGTGGTGGCCGGTGCCGTCGATGAGCTCACCGGCGGGGTGGACCGTCATGCCCTCCACGCCGAACCCGACCTTGAACGGGCTCGTCAGGGTGGCCCCTTCCGCGGGCTCGACGAAGAACACCTTCCCGACGGCGGCGGGGGCCGACGGCGCGGCCTCCGGCTGCTTCGGGGCCGGCGCGGCTTCGACCGGAGCCTCGACCGGCGCGGCCGGCGCGGGCGCCTCCTCCGCGCAACCCACCACGAACGCTACGAAACAGAACCAGCGCATGAGCCCTCCAGCCGGGGCCGGAGCCCGCGGGCGAGCGAGGTAACCGCTTCGACGCCGGCGTGTTCCGTCTACGAACGCGGACCCGTGGACGCCCATGCCGACAGCCGATACGCCCGAGCCGGGAGGACCAGATGAGCGGACCGGCAGAACTGTACGTCAACTTCCTCGCTGGCGAAGGCTACCGACCGTCGGTCGACAGCGACGGCGACGTCGTCTTCAAGCACGAGGGTGGCTCGTACTTCATCGCGGTGAACACCCAGGACCCGGCCTACTTCCGGCTGGTGTTCCCAGGCTTCTGGAGCATCGACTCCGATCAGGAGCTCGAGCACGCGATCATCGAAGCGAACAACGCCACGATGAACACCAAGGTCGCCAAGGTGTTCGTGATCAGCGAGCGGCGCAACACGTGGGCTGCGATCGAGCTGTTCTTCGCCGACTCGGAGCAGTTCGCGGGGGTGTTCGAGCGCAGCATGGCCGCGCTGCGCCACGCGGTCGACCAGTTCGTGCGCGCGATGCGGCAGCGCGGCTACGGCGGCAGCGGGAGCTGACGATCAGGGCGCCGCGCCCCGGCCCACGAGCATCGGCTTGGGCGCGGGCGCGGCGGGTGCCGGCTCGCTCGGCCCCGGGAACGACGAAGCGACCGGGAACACCTTGGCGACCTCACCCGCGAACACCCGGGCGACGCGCCGCCCGATGTCGTCGGGCTCGCGGTCGCCGGTCAGCACATCTTCGAAGCGGTCTTCGTAGCGCACGACGAGGTCGCCGCGCGCGTCTACCCACGCGAAGCCGATCCGCCCGGTCACCCGGTACGGCTCGTCGCGGAACTCGACGAGGACCGGCCCGACCTCGGTGCGCACGATCTCGCCGGGCAGCACCTCGGCGGTGAGCGGCGCGCCTTCGAGGTCCTCGAACCAGGTGACGAGCACGGCGTCGGTCCCGAGCGCCGCCGCGACGTCGGCCAGGGCCCCGGCGACGTCTCCCCGCCGCCGCAGCACCGCTTCGACGCGCTCGCGAACCCCGAGCGGCCACTTCTCGGGCAAGAACCGCACGTCGAGGTCGTCGACCGCGGCGTACATCGCGCCGGGGATCGCGTCGGCGACGGCGTCGGGCACCAGGGTGACCTCCTCGGTGCGCCACGTGCGCAGCACCCCGCGCCGGGTGCCGACGTCACCGAAGATCCAGGTATCTCGCCGGACCTCGATGGGGTCCGTGAGGTCCACCCACGGCAACACCGCGACGACGCCGGACGCCGGGTTGGCCTCGAAGTCCCAGCTCAACCGCGCCGTCGGGTGCAGCGCCGCGGGCGCGCCGCAGCCCATCGCGACGAGCAGCCACCAGCCGGTCACGGCCCCACCCCCACGACAGCCTGCCACAGCCTGCCACCCGCCGCTACCCACATCGACCCGCCGCCCGTTAACCCACCCGGATGCACGATCGACCGCCCATTTCGGCCCTACCGTGGCGGACCCTGGAGGTCCCGCCGGAGGGCGCCGGTCTCCGTCTCGACACCTTCCTCGCGCGATGGTTCCACGATCGTTCACGCAGCGCGCTCAATCGTGCGATCCGCGAGCACCTCGTCACCGACGACCACGATCGGGTGCTGCGGGCGAGCCAGGTCGTGCGCGCCGGCATGTCGCTGCGCATCCGCATCGCGGGCATCGCGCCGTCCACCGCCGCCCCGCCGATGCCCGACGTGCTCTACGAGGACGACCTGATGGTGATCGTAGACAAGCCGGCCGGCTTGCTCGTGCACCCGACCGGCACCGAGTACGCCTGGGCGGTCATCGGCCTCGCCCGCGAGCGATGGCCCGACGACGACGTCGACCTCGTGCACCGCCTCGACCGCGACACCTCCGGCTGCCTCGTGCTGTCGAAGGGCGTCGCGACGAACCGCTTCTTGAAGGCGGCGTTCCACGATGACAAGGTCTCGAAGACGTACGAGGCGATCACGCGCGTGGCGCCGCAGTGGGACGAGGCCGTGCTGGACGCGCCGATCGGCCCCGCGGACGGCCCGATCCGGATCCAGATGGCGGTGCGCGACGACGGCCTCGCCGCGCGCACCGACGTGCGGGTGCTCGAGCGCGACGGCCTCGGGCGCGCGCGCGTCGCGTGTGTGCTGCGGACCGGTCGTACGCACCAGATCCGGGTGCACCTGGCCCACGCGGGCGCGTCGTTGGTCGGTGACCGCATGTACGGCGTCCCCCCGGAGGTGTTCCTCAAGGCGTGGGAGCACGGCGTCGACGACTCCGTCATCGAAGCGGCCGGCGCGCCCCGACAAGCGCTGCACGCCGCCCGGATGCGGGTCCCGCACCCCCGCGGCGGCGAGGTGTCCGTCGAGGCCCCGTGGCCGGCCGACCTCGACCGCTGGTGGCGTCACCCCGAGGTGTTGCCGTTCGATCGCTGACCGTCAGCCGACCAGCCACCCGGCCGCGCACCCCGCGAAGAAGCCCGCGCCGAACAACCCCCACACAGGCTCCGGCAGCCGGCCGCGCTCCACCCCGGCGACCACCAGCCCCACGCCGAGCCCGCCCAGGTGCGCCGCGAGGTCGATGAACGGCAGCGCCACCGACAACACGAGGTTGAGCCCGAGCATCCCCCACAAGACCGGCCCCACCGCGCGCGCGTCGGCGAACCCGGGCGCGCGCCGGTACCGGGCGCCCCACACCACCGCCGCGCCGAGCCACGCGAACGCCGCCCCCGACGCCCCGTCCGACGCGACGACGCCCGCCGCCTGC
>CAIUDO010000262.1 GCA_903897935.1 uncultured Pseudomonadota bacterium | reverse complement strand
GAGCGACTTCGTGCGTTGGGTCCTCGACCGCCTTCGACGCTCCGCAAGGGCGCTCGGCCAACCAGCCAGGCTTCAGACAAATGCACCGGCCAAGCTACCATCTCTGCGAGGTGCCGCTTGACGGAGCCCGATCTGCACCCTGCTGATCTGGTGGAACGACCTCGCCTTCTCCGCGTTCGAGGCGGGCGCTGGCACGCCCCTCCCCGAGGGATCGATCCTCGTGAAGCAGGGCTACGACGACACCGAAGGCGCTGAGCTGAGAGCGGTCACCTACCTGTGGAAGAACGACGGTCTGTTCTTCATGGCCACGTCACCGGACGGCGCCATCATCGATGCGGGCTACGACCACGACTTCTGCCTCGCCTGCCACGAGGGCGCGCCCGACGGCGTTCTCTCGGTCCGTTGGTGAGCCCGATGACCACCATCCCCAGGTCGGACCCTCCGCGCACGCGGGTTGTGCGTCCCGCCGCGCCGTCGCGAGCAGGAGCGCGAACGCGGCCAACTTTGGTGCGGGTGCATGCCGCGGTGAGCCAACGCCCGCTCCGCGGGGGCGGAAATGGCGCCGCGACGAGCGTTCGCCTACGTCAAAGCGCCAAAGTATCGGTCCCAAGACGCCAAGCGTGCCTGCGGCGCGCGCAGAAGGCATACTGCCGCGGGAGGTTCCCGTGGGCGGTCGGTGGTGGCTGGTGGCGTTCCTGGTTGGGTGCGGCAAGGACGAGCCGGACTTGGGGCCCGGCGAGACGCCGCCAGGTGAGAGCGGCACGCCGGCGACCGCCGACGCGGACAGCGACATCGACGCCGACACCGACGCGGACACCGACAGCGACGCGGACACCGACAGCGACGTGGACACCGACAGCGACGCGGACACCGACACCGACACTGACACCGAGGACACCGGGCCGCCGCCCGAGCCGCTCGCCGAGGCCGTGGACCTCGCCAACGTGGTCGCGCACCTCGACGCGCTCCAGGCGATCGCGGACGCCAACGGCAACAACCGTGCTGCTGGCACGCCCGGGTACGACCAGTCCGTCGCGTACGCGGTGTCGGTGCTGGAGGCCTCCGGGTACACCGTCACGCGCTGGCCGTTCTCCATGTACACGTACGCCCAGCTCGCGCCGTCGGTGCTGATGGTGATCTCGCCGACACCTGAGCTGGTGGCCCCTTCGGACTTCGCGACCTTCCAGTATTCCGGCGCCGGCGAAGTGGTGGCCGACCTCCAAGCGGTCGACCTCGTGTTGCCGCCGGGCCCGGTCGAGAACACGTCGACGAGCGGGTGCGAGGCGGCCGACTTCAAGGGCTTCGTGGCGGGACGGGTGGCCCTGATCCAGCGCGGCACCTGCTCGTTCGGCGAGAAGGTCGCGAACGCAGAGGCCGCCGGCGCTTCGGGCGTGCTGATGTTCAACGAAGGGCAGAAGGGCCGCACGGGCGTACTCAACGGGAGCCTCGACGGCGGCGCTCCAGCCACCATCCCAGCCCTCGGGACCTCCTTCTCTCGCGGCGACGCGCTGGCGGCGCTCCTGGCGGCGGGCTCGGTGCGGGTCCGAATGGAGACGGACACGATCACCGAGGAACACATCGTCGAGAACGTGCTCGCGGACAGCGCGACCGGTGACCCCGCGCGCACGGTGATGGTGGGCGCCCACCTCGACAGCGTCGACAACGGGCCGGGCATCCAGGACAACGGCACGGGGTCGGCGGTGGTGCTCGAGCTCGCCGCGCAGGCGGTCGCGACGGGCATGGAGCCGGCCGGGCGGCTGCGGTTCGCGCTCTGGGGCGCAGAGGAGGCTGGGCTGGTCGGGTCCGAGGCGTGGGTCGCCTCGCAGGACGGCCCCGCGTTGGCGGAGCTCGCTGGCTACGTCAACCTGGACATGATCGGGTCGCCGAACGGCATCCCCGCCGTCTACGACAGCGACGCCTCGGACCTCGGCACGCCGGGCCCGCCGGGCTCGGAGTTGATCGAGGCCGCGTTGTGGGCGGCGCTGGAGGCCCAGGGCGTGCCGCCGGTGCCGACCGAGCTGAACAACCGGTCCGACTACGGGCCGTTCGCGGAGGCGGGTGTGCCGGTCGGCGGCCTGTTCACGGGGGCGGAGCAGCGCAAGACCGCGGAGGAGGCCAAGCGCTACGGCGGTGACGCCAAAATGCCGTACGACCCCTGCTACCACCGGGAGTGCGACGACATCGAAAACATCGACTTCGTGCTGCTGGAGCAGATGATGGTCGCGGCGGCGGGGGCGCTGGATACGCTGGCGGCAGGCGCGCCCTGACCCGGCTCGCTTCGCCCACGGGTGGCAAACGGGCCGTAAACGCCAGCGCTGCCTCGTTCATCGTGTCCCGGGACCTGCGCGACCTGCTGCGCCGGGTCGGCCGCTGCGAGGCGAAGGCCGGCGCCGTGACGGGCGTGACCGGCGCGGTCAACCCACGTCGCGCTCCGGCGGCCCGACGATCGAGCGCACGACCTCGCCCGCCCCCCGCGCGGCCTGCACCCTCGCCCCGAGCCACGCCAGCCCATCGACCTGGATCCAAAGCGGGTAGCCCCAAAAACAAGCGCAGGGCCGAGCCATCAGCCATCAATCATCCGCTTTCAGCTTGACAATGGCGCGATGGTGACCCAACCGACATTCACCTGAACGCGAACAACCCGGTCTGCCGCTGAGCGATGCATTGCTTTGACCGGGCTGACCGCTGACCGCTGACTGCTGACCGCTTGTTCAAGGCCTAGCAGCCTGAAGGGCATTGCTCCCGTCGCCCGCTGCCCGATGAACACCGGGAGCAACACCGCGTAGGATTGGCCGCCGGCCACCAGCTGCAGCAGCGCGTTCATCAACGCCGTCTCCCCCGTCACCGGGAGCATCGCACACGGTCACGCGGCAGCCACGTCAGCGCATGCTCGCGACGGCCGCCCGCTGCCCCCCGATCGCGGTCGCGAGCGTGCTCTGGCCGGGGAACACCGTGTCGCCCACCATCCACAGCCCGTCGGCTACCGGCCGCGGGAACATCGTGGCGTACTGGCCGACGCCGACCCGGCGGGGGATGCCGCCGACGGCCCCTGCGCTGCGCCCGGTGAAGCGCTCGAAGGTACGCGGGGAGGCCGGCAACGCATGCACGATCGCCGCGTCTACCTCCGGGGCGCGCAGGCGCAGGGTGGCCCGCGCGCGCGCCTGCGCCGCCGCCGCGACCGCGGCCGCGTCGCCCAGGAGCGGCACGTGCGTCGACACCGTGGCGGTCCGTACCCCGCCCGGTCCGCGCGCCTCCCCGGCGGCGCTCACCGAGCACAGCACCTGATTCCCCTCACGCGGCGCCGCGCGCGGATCGTCGAGGCACAGCAAGTGGGTCGCCGACGCCGGCAGCGCGACGTCTGGAGACAGCACCAGGTACCAGGCGACCGCCCCCCAGCCGCCCGATACGCGCGCGCCGAGCTGCTCGAGGCGCCTCCCCCAGATCCCAGCCAGAGACGCGGTGTCCGCCGGGAGCGTGCTCGTGAACACGGCGCGCGCGCGCACCTCGCCGCGCCGCGTGTTGGCGATCCAAAGCCCGCCGTCGCGGCGGAGCCCCTTCACGCGGTCCGTGAGCCGCACCTCCCCGCCGCGCGCCTCGACCGCGCGGCACATCGCGCTGGCGAGCGCCCCCACCCCGCCCCTGATGTGGGCACAGCCGCGGAAGAAGTAGTCCATCGCCGCCAACGCGAATGGCGCCTCGGCCTCGGACGCTGTCGCCTGGACCGTGATCTGGCAGACGGCGTCCAGCCAGGCCCGCAGCGGGTAGGCGTCTGCGAGGCCGAACCGCGGGAGCATCGACGACAACGACCGGCCCGCCGCGGCGACCAGCGGCGCATACGCCGGCGCCTGACGCACGTGCCGCGCGAGCGCGCTCAGGTCGAACGGTGGCAGGAGCGCCGGGTCGTCGAACAGCCGCCACAGCCCGTCCGCGAGCCGCGCTTGCCACGCGAAGAAGGCGCGCGCGCCCGCCTCCGGCACCCCGGGCAGCGACGCCACGCGATCCACGAACGCGGCGCGATCACGTGGGACCACCAGCTCTTCCCCGCCGCCTCGGAAGCGCACCACCGGGTCGAGCAGCTCCACGTCGACGTCGAGCCCGAAGTGCTCGATCCAGCGGTGCATGAGCTGACCGGGCGCGAAGCCGCTGAACATCGTGGCCCCGGCCTCGAACTGGTACCCATCGCGGGTGAACGTGCTGGCACACCCGCCAGGGTAGGCGAGCGACTCGCAAAGCACGACGTCGCGCCCCTTATCGACGAGGGTCAGCGCCGCGCCGAGTCCCCCGAAGCCCGCGCCGACCACCAAGGCATCCGCTACGCGATCGGCCACGCTCGCTCCTGCACGCTCGGTTACGCACATCGCGTGAGCCGTCTACGCGGACCTCACGAACGGCGAGCCAGCGCACGCCGGGCAACAGAACGTCTACACGTCGGGCCGCCTGGCTGGCGCCTCCGCGGAGAGCTGCGGCGCCGATCACGGCGCCAGCGGATTCGGGGCGGACCGGGCCCCACTTCCGTCATCCGCCCTCGCGGCGGTCGCTTCGACTCTGAGGCGCACGAGGCTCGGGATCGGCCACACCGTCCGGGGTGGGGGTCAGACCGAGGCGCGACGCGCTGCTTCACAGGTGCGGGCGGCGGCCGGTAGACTCTCGGGCGAGGTGCCGATGCCCCCGACCGAGGAACGCCGGAGCGCCCGCGTCGCCGGGGCCGTAGCGGGGGCGCTCGCGGTGGCGTGCGTAGCGCTGGTCGCCCTCCAGGGCGGCGCTGCGCGCTCGTTCCTCCTGTTCGTCGCCCCCATCCTCGCGGCGTGCGGCGCGGTCGTCGCCCTCATCCACTCCCTCGTCGCCTCGAAGCAGGCCGATCGGCACGACGCCCTTCGGCGGGGCGAGGGGCGGCTCGTGGAGTGGCTCGTCGACGGGGAGGCGTGGCGTCGCTTCCGGGCGCTCGATGCCGCCGAGGCTACCGCGAAGGTGGGGCAGGTCCGGTGGGCGTTCCGCCTCATCGCAGCCCTGTTCCTGCTGGCGGCGGCGGCCGTGTACGCCGACGACTCGGGCGCTTGGGAGCTCAGCGTGCTGTTCATCGGGCTGGGGCTCGGCATGTCGGCGCTGGGTGCCTGGCTCGTACGCTCGAGCCTCGCCTTCGCCGCCCGTGACGATCTCCCGTCGCCGGCGATGATCGGCCGCGACGGGGTGTCGTTCCGGGGCCGATTCGTGCCGCTCCGGGGCTTCGGGATCGCGTTCGTGAGCGCCACCTTCGACGAGACCCACCGCATCCTCCGCATCCGATACGAGATCGACGCTGGCGGTGCGTCGTCCGAAGCCGAGGTGCGCGTCCCGGTCCCAGCGGGGCGGGAGGACGAGGCGCGGGAGGTCGCGGATCAGCTGCGTCGTTGATTCGTCGGCGGGGCGCCGGTCAGCCGTCGCGCCGATGCGCCAGGCCGAGGTTCAACCCCCATCCGCGGGCGGGAAGATCACCCGAGGGGGCGGTTCGACCGCGGACGGTGCGGACGTCTCCTTGCCGGGCGCGCAGGACACGACGGTACCCCCAGCGCGTGGCTGCCCTCCTCGTCAAGCTCGGGCCGTTCCACCCAACGGCACGCGAAGAGATCATCGCTCGGTGGACGATCCGTCGCGCTACGCCGGTGTAACGACTGCTTTGACGACAGCGGTGACTCGTGGCCACGATGGTTGGGTGGCGCGTCCAGCGCTCCTAACCAAGTGGGTCCCGTCGTCGTACGATCGTGCCGTGAGCTGGCGCTTCTCCACCGCGTTCGAGTGTGCGACGCTTCGTTCCCTAGTATTTAATAGGATACTCGTCGACCACGCTCTCCTTGGGCGGTCGCGCGCGATACTCGGCGGCGGGGGTGTCACATGAGGTTCACCATCGCGCTCGTGGCCTTGATCACCGGCTGTGGCGGCGGCGTGAACAGCGACCGTGAGGCCGAGCTCGCGTACATCGGCCTGGACGGATCCATCGAGCGCGCGCTCGACCTCGGGATGCTGGGGTTCAGCCAGGCGGACTCCGCGAACATCCCGAGCCAACAAGGCGTCGGGGACGTCTCCGGCACCATCGTGGTGACCGGCCAGGCGGACCAGGGATCGTCGGACAACAAGGGTCTGCGGCTGGACGTGGCGCTCGCGCAGTACGCCGACGTCGAGGATCTGGACCGCGACCACGACGACGACGACGACCTGTACGCGACCTACGGCACGGCGGAAGGCGCGCCGCTGTTCGCCGACCTCAAGCTGCGCGACATCCCAGAGGGCACCTACGAAGGGACCTATTCTGGCGATGTCCTGCTGGACGGCGACCTCGCCGGCGTGCTCACGCTGAGCTTGACCCTCACGGGCGGCCTGACCTCGGACGGCGGCGCCGGCGTGACGCGGGTGGCCGACGGCTCCACGGTGCGCGGCACGGTCACGAACGAGGGCGGCGGCGTGTACGAGGTGGACATCACGCGGTAGCCGACGGTCGAGGTTCGTTCGGCGAAGGGCCGCTTGGGCGCGGCCCCCTCGCGCTCGCGCCGGGCCGTCGCCCGCGCGCGTCCGCTACGGGCGGCCGGCCTCGCGAGCGATCCGCCTCGACTGAACGCGGCGCTCTGGTCTCTGTGAGCCATAGCGAGGGTTGTTCCGATGAGCGATTGGCCTCTCGGCCGATACGCGCTGCGCCGGTCCTCGCCGCCCGCGCGTGCCCACCGGCCTGCGACGGTGGGTCAACGGCGCGGTGCCGCCGCGGTCAGCGGAACAGGGGGAACAGGGGTCAGGTCGATCACTTTCGAGATCCGGCCGTGATGACCGGATTAGCGGCGTTCTCCCGTCCCTGAACGCCTCCGATCGAAAGTGATCGACCTGACCCCTGGATCGGGGGTCGGCGATTCGCAAGGTACACCGAACATGATCGCCCGATGGAATCTGAGCCTCCTCGCGGAGCCTCCCCGGTGCCAGGTCGATCACATTCCGCCCCCGACGACGGCACGTCGATACCTGGTGTTACTGGCTCATCATTGCCCACGCCCCGAAAGGGTCAGGTCGAACGACGACGACACGTAGACGACCCGTCGAGGGACCCACTTGGCCGCTCTTCCGCCATCGGACGGGAGGCGACCGTCAGCCGACCGCGGCCTCGAGCGCCGCCAGCACGTCGGCGACCGGCGGATGATCCCCGGCCACGCGGCTCGCGTACCGGTACACGACGTCGCCTCCCGGCATCACGACGAGCACCCCGCCTTGCTGCATGGGGGCGCCCTTCGTACGCGACTGTCGATAGCCAGCGGCCATCGCGCGCTGGGCGTTGCGCAGGACGGCGGCGCTGAGGGAGGCGCCCAGACCTCGGGCGAAGCCGAGCGCTCGGTAGCTCTTCGCAGCGGGATCGACCCAGATCGGGACGGGCACCGCGAACTCGTCACGGAAGGCCTGCGCGAAGAAGGGCTCGCCCGTCCCGATGAAGTACAGCTCGGCACCGAGCGCGTGAACGCGCGGGACCTCGGGTAGGAAGGAGCTGACCTGCTCCTTGCAGAACAGTCAGCCGAAGTGACGCAGCCAGACGAGCACCGCCGGTCGGGTGGCCCACGCGTCGCCGAGGCGCACCGGGCGCTCGTCGGCGTCCTGCAGCGCGATGTCTGCGATCTCAGCGCTCATGAACCCTCCTCGCGCGTCCTATCCGCTGCCCGCGCGACGAAGCGAGCCCCGGCCGACCGAAGTCGCCGAACGGCACGCGCCGTTACGCGCTGGACCGGACGTCGTGACGTTCCGACGCTGAAGGCCGAGGCCGGCCGCGGCGGGCCCGGCGAACGCGCGTCTTGGTTCGGCGAGCGGCTGGATTCGGGCGCGGCGGTGCGCCGTCACCGCCAAAGTGCGCAGTCCACCGGCGATCGGCGAGGCGCCCCGCAGACCGGGCCGACTGATGCACCTCGCATTACCAGAACCAGCGTCGTGACACCGGCGGCCGGATTAGGCTCGTGCACGCGACGAGCCCCGACCCCTGCTTGAGGGGGCGGCGCATGCCGCTCTGGGGGTTCCAAGCGGTTGCCGCTCCTGTCGCTGAGTTGGGTCCTCTCGTTCTCGGGGGCCTGCGGGCCTCGCCTCGAGGAGTCGGGGACCACCCTGTCGGCGGACGCCGACACCGACACGGACTCCGAAGCGGACACCGACACCGACACCGACACCGATACAGACACGGACACGGACACCGATACGGACACCGATACGGAAACCGACGCGGACACCGACACCGATACGGACACGGACACCGACACCGACACCGAGGACCCGCACGCTTGGCGGGTCACCGAAGTGTGGGCGGGAGACGCGGCCTCGGTGAGCGCCGGCTTTAGCTCGGACGAGACTTTGTACGTAACGTCCACAAGCTCGACGATGGACCAGCCCCCGCCGAGCGAGCGGCGCGCGGCTCAGCCGCTCGAGCGGCGTGCGCAGCGCTGGGCCGCGCCACGTCGGACCGCGGTCCGGCTCAGGGTCACGACCGCCGAGTGAGCTCGCCGCCGGCGGGACACCGACCCATCCTGCCTGAGCCGACCGTCGGCCGTAACGGGCACTTCGCCGCCACGTTCGCGACCCGCGACTCGTTCGTTGGCTAGGATTTAATGGGATATTGCGCGACGATGCCCGCTGAAGGCGGTCCCGCGCGCTACTTGGCGGCGGGGGTGTCACATGAGGTTCACCATCGCGCTCGTGGCCTTGATCGCTCGCAGATGGTGGATCCGACACGCCCCCCGGACCCCGCCACCGATGGCGTGTTCGGCGGCATCCTCGCGGTCACGGTGCCTGCCTCGTCGGGGTGAGGCGTCAGCGCAGGCGCAGCGCCGCGCGCGCTGCTTGTCGGAGGCGAGGCGGCGCACCAGGCGGTACACTGCGCAGGCCGGAGCCCGGGGGGAGCCTGCGTGCGCGTCGATCGTTACCTCGGTGGGAGCGAGCCTCTGCCGCCGGAGGTCGTCGCCCACCACCAGATGTGCGCCAGCGCGTTCGCCGAAGGCCTGTCGTCGGACGACTACCTGGCCCGCGAGGCCGACGCGTGGCGGTGGCCGTTCGCGCGCGCTCGCTGCGTCGTTTGGGTGCTCTCGGACGGCGGGCGGCGTCGCGCGAGCTGTGAGACCTGGGGCGTGCCGCTGCGCGTCGACGGGCAGGCGCGAGACGGCTGGGTGGTGGCCAGCGTCGTCACCGACCCGGACCAGCGCGGCCGCGGGTACGCGACGCGGCTCTTGACCGCGGTCCACGCCGCGGGCGACGAGGTGGCCGGCGCACAGTACCTCATGTCCGAGGTCGACCCTTCGTTCTACGCTCGGCTTGGGTACGTGCCGCGGCCGATGACCGCGCATCGGTGGCCGGCGCGTCCCGACCCGACGCCGTTCACGTGGTGCGGCGACGCCGACGTCGCGGCGCTCGTCGAACGAGGCTGGTGCGCGTCGGGGCCAGTCGTGTGGGCCCCGTCCGTGGAGCAGGTGCGGTGGCACATCGAGCGCCAGCGCTGGGTGGAGCGCGCGCGCGGAGCGACGCCTTCCCCGCGCGTCGGGGTGCGGTGCGGGGCCGCGTGGGCGCTGTGGACGTTCGACCCGGTACATCGGCTGCTGCGCGTGCTCCTGCACGAGCCGGGCGGGGACCCGTCGGCCCTCGCCGATGTGTGGCAGGCGGCGGCCGCGCACGCCGCCGCCGTCGGCGCGACCGAGGTCGAGGCGTGGGGCACACCCACCCGACCCATCGACGCGCCGCAGGTCCCGTGCCCAGACGTTCCCATGATGCGCGCTCCGCGCGGGGACCCCCGAGGCTGGACCGACGTCTCCTACGCCCATTGGGTGTGACCCCCAGGGCAAGCCCGGCGACGAGACGCTACGGCACCACGACGGCCGGCTAAGGCCCCAAGGGCGCCGAAGCGGCATCACGTGCGTTCACGCCGTGCGGGCCCCCCTCCCAGGACACGGTGACCTGCCCCAGGAAGCCGCCGCCCCCCACACCCGCGCGCCCCCCAAACGCGACGTTTCCCCGCCTGAACCCGAGCTCCCCGAACAGCCCGCTCACCGCCAGACCCGCGCCGGTCCACGCGCGCCCGCCCAACGGCACGACCGCCCGAAACTCTGACAACAGCGGGGGCAGGAACGCGACGCCCACGCCTCCGCCGACGGGCACGGTCAGGAACGCCAGATGCCCTAGCTCGAGCCCAGGCAGCACCGCTACCAGGTCCAGCACCAGCTTCTGGTACGACCACCGCATCGGCACCCCGGCGAGCACCACCGCACGCACCCCGTCTTCGCCAAAGGCACAGAAGTAGCCGGCGCACGGCGGCGTAGTCACCCACCCGGGGCCAGCGGCCAAGAACGGGGCAGCCCGAAAGCGCCCCTTCGGCCCGGCAGGCAGCGGCCACCGGACTCCGGCGTGTCCTCCCACGAACGCCGAGCCGAACCCAACTTCGACCAGCGACCAGCCCCAAACATCCACCACGACGGGGCCGACGGGGACGGCGACGGCGGCCCGCCCTACCATTCCGCCGGCCCATCCGCCCGATAGCTCCGCCGATGCGGCGTCCGGCACCCGCGCGCCCGGCCACGCCACGGGCGATGGCGACCACGCGACACCCTCCACGAGCTCCGAGGGCGGCTCGGGCGCTGGGGACGCCTCGAGCGGAGCGCCGGGTGCCGCGCTCGCAACAACTGCACCCACAACCCACGGCCAGATCCCCACACGCACCTCCCCCTGGATGCTGTCGTGCTTCATCCGCCTTCCAGGGCTACAAGTTAGCCACGGATGCCCCTCGGGGAGCCGAGCGCGCTGGTTGGCAGGACGCCTGCAACAGCTCGGTGCACGCTTCGGGAGGTCCGACCGGAACGAGTGTAGGTGGCCCGCCACGCGCCGACGCGGCGGCTGGCGACTGAGGCGCCGACGCACTGCGGGCGCGACGCGGAGGCCGAACGCGCCCGGCGTCGATCTCTTGCCCATGTAGACCGCGCCGGCGGTGCGTACGTGACCGTAAAGGAGGGAGGATGC
Source organism: uncultured Pseudomonadota bacterium (assembly GCA_903897935.1). GTDB lineage: Bacteria > Myxococcota_A > UBA796 > UBA796 > CAIUDO01. The sequence goes on along the minus strand of CAIUDO010000262.1, from coordinate 140 downwards.
TCGCCGACGGGACCATGACCCTGGAGCCGCCCACGCTCGAGGCGGCCTACGCTGAGTTCGCGCCCGACGGGGCCCTCACCACACCAGGGGACCCCATCGCGGTCGGGGGCGCGGCGCCCGTGCCCGACGCAGAGCGTGTC
>CAIUDO010000261.1 GCA_903897935.1 uncultured Pseudomonadota bacterium | reverse complement strand
TGTCGGTGTCGGTGTCGGTGGGCGGCGTGGTCGGGGCCGCGGTCTCGGTCGCTGCGGGGCCCGAGTCTTTGGACGGGCCACAGGCCGCGAGGCCGATCAACCACCAAGCAGCGCGCATCGAGCACCTCCCCGGGCCGTGATAACTCCGCAGCCACGCGGCGGGCGCGTCCAGAGGCGGCTCGCGATCGGCGAGCGCGTCACGAGCCGCACGAAACGGGTTCATGCGCCTTCCACAAGGCCGGCGCACCGCCGCGCACCAACCGCCGGGTGACCACGAGGTGCCCGCAAGCGGAGGTCCCGTGAACGTCCGAACCTGGAGCCTGATCTTCGTCCCCGTCGCTGCCGCGTGCAGCCCGGCATCCTGCTCTGCAAGGGGCGGAAGGACCTCGTGGTGGAGTACGCGCTCAGGGACCTGACGAAGCCGATCGGTGTGGCGAGCTGGGAGACTCGGCTCGTCGAGAGCTTGCCGGACGAGCTGGCGGGGAGCCTGCCGACCGTCGAAGGGATGGAGGCCGAGCTGGGCGGATCCACCACCGGGAGCGAGCCGTGAGCTTGATCGCGCTGGCGTCCATGATCACCTCGATGGAAGAAGTGGAGCCCGTTGGCTCCTGGGTTCTGGTCCACGAGGTGAGGCGCCAACACGGCCCGACGGAGGTACCCCCGTCGGCCCGTGCTGGAGTCTCACCGCCTGCGACGTGTCTCGCCGCCCCGTCCGGCACCAGACGACGCGGCGGGACCACCGCAGGCCGATATTCTACACGCGGCGGCGCAAGGCAACCTCGTCACCCGCCGAGGGCGCGCAGCCGGGCGACCGAATCGGGTTGAACATGCATCATCGTATTAGAAACCGAGCACGTTCAATCCGGCGAGGTCGTCATGTGGCGCGGAGCCGGCTGGCAGGCCATCCTGGCCCGGGAGCTCCCCATGCCTGACGGAATCCGTGACGATACCTTCCTCCATCTCGTCGACGCCTGGTGGGTGGGCGAGTTCGAACGCCGCAGGGCCGCCGGGGAGCTTCCGGAGGAGCTCGGCTTCGAAGGGATGCCGGGAGAAGCGGAGCTCCAGGAGGGCTTGGACGACTTTAAGGCGTGCAAGGGCGATCGATTTCGGAACAGCGCCGACCTGGCCATGCACTTCGCGGAGTGGGTGTCGCTCTATGGCGGCGCCGACCACCCCGAGGCCCGGAGGTTGATCGAGGACGTGCTGGGTCTCTGGCGTTCGCTCGAGCCGAAACGGCGAGGACCTCGGAAGTCTCGGTCGTAGCCCCCATCGAGCCGTAGGGGGCTCCATGAGCGGCATCGCGGCGACGTACCCCCGCGCCTACCGGAACCAGAGCGAGCTGGCGCGCGGCGAGGGCGTGTCGACCGCGGCGGTGAGCATCGCCCTGAAGAAGCTGGCCGACCGCGCTCACGGTGAGTAATATCCTACTCACGAGGTGAACATGGCGCGGTTCCAGGCCCTGACCAGTCCGGTGCTCGACTCCGAGCTCGACCGCCTGCGCGAGGAGATGGGGCTTCGCGACAACCAAAAGGCCGAGCTGCTCAGAGAGATCGCGGCGCTCGCGAGTTGGGTGGTCGCCCAGGCGCGCGCAGGCCGCATCGTCGAAGCGCGCGGCCCCGACGGCGTGGAGGTGCTCCGCCACCCCGCCGTGGACACTCGCGGGGTGTTGGGTCGGATCGTGCTCCCGCCCGACGAGGCGGATCGTCTCGAAGCGCTGCTGGACTCGGACGCCGGGCCCTCGGCCGAGGTCCAGGCCACGCTGCGGAGGCTCTCGGATCCCGACCGTCGGCCTCCGAAGCTTCGCTGGCCCGACCGGTGAGCTTGCGCATCGAGCGTCTGTCGCGGGCTCACCGGCCGCTACTGGAGCGCTTCGTCAACGACGAGCCTGATCTCGTGGCGTACCTGCGTCGCTGGGCCATGGTGCACCAGGAGCGAGACCTCCTCGGTCGCACCTGGCTCGCGCTCGACGACGAGCCGGAGGCGCGAGTCGCGGGGTACTTCACGCTGGCGGCGGCGAGCCTCGATCGCGAGGCCGTCACGGGTGGTGACCTCGCGCGGCTCCCGCGCTTCCCGATCCCGGCGGTCCTCCTGGCTCGTCTCGCCGTCGACACCCGGGTCCAGGGCCAGGGGCTCGGGACATGGTTGTTCGACGAAGCGCTGCGACGAACGCTCACGTTGGCCGCCGAGGGCCCGATAGGCTTCCGCGTGTTCGTGACCGACGCGAAGAACGAGCGCGCCGCGAGCTTCTACGAGCGCCGCGGGCTGGTCGCCCTGACGGACCAGTGGCCACGCCGCATGGTGCTCGACCTGAAGCCCCTGCTTCCCCGACGGAGCGGATGAGGCGAACGGGGGGCTGCGGATCCGCCATCCGGAACCAGAGCGAGCTGGCACGCGGGGAGGGCGTGTCGACGGCGGCGGTGAGTCGCGCTTCGGACGCCGAGACGGTTGACGGTCAGGGCTGGTGACGCTATCACGATAGCATGGGGGTCGAGATGGCTCAGCTCATCGTACGCAACCTCGACGAGCGTCTGGTGGAGGCGCTCAAGGCGCGAGCGGCCGCACACGGCCGCTCCGCGGAAGCCGAGCACCGGGCCATCTTGTACGCGGCGCTCCACGGACCCGCCGCAGGCAGGTCCCTGTGGGAGTGGCTCGCCGCGATGCCAGATGGGGGCGGTGACGAAGACTTCGCCCGCCAGAAGGATCTTCCGCGGGACGTCGAGCTGTGAGCTGGCTCCTCGACACGAACGTCATCTCCGAGATCCGGAAGGGCTCGCGTGGCGACCCAGGGGTGGCCCGGTGGGCCGCTGGCAGGCAGGACGACGCTTGGCTCAGCGTGCTCACGATCGGCGAGATCCGCCGCGGCATCGAGCTGAGGCGTCGTAAGGACGAGATCACGGCGCGTCATCTCGAGAACTGGCTGCAGGGTCTGCTCGGCAGCTTCGAGTCGCGCATCCTTCCGATCGATGGTCGCGTCGCCGAGGTGTGGGGACGACTGAACGTGCCCGACCCGCGTCCAACGGTGGACACGCTGCTCGCGGCCACGGCCATCGTGCATGGGTTGACGCTCGTGACGCGCAACGTGAGTGACGTCGCAGGCACGGGCGTGAGCGTGCTGAACCCGTTCAGTAGCGGCTGAACACGGCGGTTCAGCGCCAGATCGTGCGAACCGGAGTGAACGAGCGCCCCCGGCCGATGCGTAGGAAGAACTCGTCGGATCTCGTTCACGCTCGTTCGCAAGGCCGCTCCGAAGCTGGAGAAGGCGGAGCGGAAGCCGGTCGGGTGGCGGGCGCGGGAGTGGCGGCGGATGCTCGACGAGGGCGCCTACCGGAACCAGAGCGAGCTGGCGCGCGGCGAGGGGGTGTCGACCGCGGCAGGATCGCGCTCCAGCGTGCGCTGGAGCACGTGCGCGACGCGCCTCCGGAACCACGCGACCGCGCCCTCGCCGCCGATCACCGCGCTCCAGTACAGCGCGAGGGGCATCGCCGGAACGTCGAACGGGACGAGCCGCTCCTCGAGCCCGTGCGGCGCGACGACGCCGTGCAGTGCCACCCGCGGGACCGTCAGGAGCAGGTCGGTCCGCGCCAGGATGGCCGGCGCCATCGCGAACTGCGAGACCACCGCGCCGATCGTCCGCGATAGCCCGGCCGCCGTCGCGGCCCGGTCAATCGGGCCCGGCTCGCCGCTGCCGGTCCGGATCTGCAGGTGCGGCCAGCCCGCCCACGCCTCGGCCGACCAGCGCGAGAACGCCGGGTGGTCCCGCCGCCCGAACACCCTCCAGGCCGACACCCCCAGCAGCTCGTGCTGGACCGGGCCCCGGTCTCCGGGGAGCGGCGGGGCGACGAGCAGGTCGTAGCGCCCCTCCGCCACGTCGCGGAGCGCACCCGCGCTCACCGCAAGCAGCTCGACCCGCGCCCGGGGCGCCGCGGCGGCGACCTCGGCGAGCAGGTCCGGCAGCACCCCGCCCAGGAAGTCGGGGGCGGCGAGCCGGAACGTGCGCTCGCAGGTCGCCGGGACGAACGGCTCCGAGTCCGTCAAGGTCCGACGGAGCAGATCGAGGGCCCGCGGCAGCGTCTCTGCGAGCGACTCACCTCGGGCGGTGGGGCGCATGTGGTGGCCGTCCCGGACCAGCAGCTCGTCGGCGAGCGCCTCCCGCAGCCGGTTGAGCGCGTGGCTGACGGCCGACTGTGTCCGGCCGAGGCGCTGGGCTGCGCGGGTCACGCTCCGCTCGTGGAGCAGCACGTCCAGCACGACGAGCAGGTTGAGGTCCAGCTCCCGTAGATGCAGGCTGTTCATGTACCGTGAATCCTATTCGTTGGATTCATTGTACACGCCGCGCGACAGTGGGACCGCTGGAGGGACCCATGCGCGCTCACATCCTCGAGAAGTCCGCGAAGCGCCCCCGCCTCGTCGAGGTCCCGAACCCCGAGCCGGCCCCCCACGAGGTCGCGGTCCGCACGTCCGCCGTGTCCATCCACCCGGTCGACGTCGAGACCGCTGACGGTGGCAATGCGATGCTCCTCCCGAAGGGCCGGCCGTTCGTCCCGGGCGTGGACTTCGTGGGCCGAGTGGACGCGGTCGGCGCGGCCGTGACAGGGATCGCCGTCGGCGACAGAGTGTTCGGCTACCGGGGCATCGCGGCGCAGGGCGCCTTCGCGGAGCGGCTCTGCATCCCGGCCGCCGAGCTCGCGACGGCTCCCGCGGGCCACAGCGACGCTGAGCTCGCCTGCCTCCCGTTGCCCGCCCTGTGCGCGCTCCAGGCCCTCGACGAGGCGTCCCTCGACCGGCCCGGTCGCGTGCTCGTACACGGCGGTGCGGGCGGCGTCGGGAGCGTGGCGGTGCAGGTCCTCGCGCGCCTCGGCCACGAGGTCACGGCTACGGCCTCGGGAGCGGACGCGGCCTGGGTCGGGAGCCTCGGCGCGAGCCGCGTGATCGACTTCAAGGCCGAGCGGTTCGACGCCGTCGTGAAGGACCAGGATCTCGTGCTCGACACCGTCGGCGGCGACGTGTTGTCGAGCTCCTTCGTAGCCCTTCGGCCCGGGGGCGTCGTCTGTTCGCTCCGCGCGATGCCGACCGTCGCCACGCTCCGCGCCGCGGGGCTCAGCGCGCCCTGGTTCATGGCCGCGCTGCTACCGATCCTGGGGTTCGGCGCACGCTGGAAGGCCCGGTCCGCCGGAGCGCGGCTGGTCGGCCAGGTGACGGTCCCGAGCGGCGCCCGGCTCGCGAAGCTGCGCGGCCTCGTCGGCGAGCGGGCGTTCCACGTTCGCATCCACCAGACCCTCTCGTTCGACGACCTCGCGGCCGCGCTCGACCTCGTCGCCGGCGGCAAGGCCCGCGGGCGCGTCGTCGTCACCGTCCCCTGATTCCCCCAACGTGCGGAGCACCCGATGTCCGACCCGAGAGCCCTTCAATCCCTCGTCCAGGCCGCCATGGACAGCATCCTCGTCCACCACGATCGCGCGGGGGTGCGGGAGCACTTCCACCCCGACTTCGTCCAGCACAACCCGTGGGCAGACGATGGGGGCGCCCACGTCGAGGCGATGTGCGACTTCACGTTCGGGGTCGAGATGCGCCGCTGGATCATCCAGGGCGACCTCGTGGCCTACCACGGCCTGTACACGGCCCCGAACCCGCTCGGGGAGAACCCGCTGCTCTGCGTCGACATCTGGCGGGTGCAGGGCGGCCGCATCGTCGAGCACTGGGACGCGCTGATGCCGGTCCCGCCCGAGGTCGCCGACGTCATGCTCGCTGGCGTTGGGAACGGCCTCGCGGACGTCGCTCCGTCGCAGGTCGCCGCCAACGCCGCCGCTGCGCGACGGTTGTGGGAGCTCGGGGTCCGTCGCCGCGACGCCGCGTACATCGGCTCGCTGCTCGCCCCGTCGTTCACGCGGCACCGCCCCGACGTCGTCGACGGACGGCAGGCCCTGCTCGACTGGGTCGAAGCGAGCCAGCACACCGTCGAGGTCCGCAAGTCCGTGTCTTCGGGCGACCTCGTGCTGCTGCAGCTCCTCGTCGCGTCCGCCGGTGTCGAGCGCGTGGTCTACGACCTCTACCGGTTCGACGCCGAAGGGCGGATCACCGACCAGTGGACGGTCGAGCAGGACCGGCTGTCGCTCGCCGAGGCCGGCAACCCGCACCCCCACTTCTGACCTGGCGGCTCTCGTTGGACCCTCGGATCACGGCTACCCTCGATCGCCTCCACCAGGAGGCGGACCGCGACCTGCCCCGCATCGCGATGGGCTTCGCTCGGAGCTTGGGCCGCAAGCTCCAGCCGTCGCACATGCGGGACGCCTGGATCTCCATCGACCAGGCCCAGGGCCAGTGGCTGATGGAGCTCGCGGAGCGACTCGGGGCGCGCAACATCGTCGAGTTCGGCGCCTCGTTCGGGATCTCGGCGATCTGGCTGGGCGCCGCCGCACGCGCCACGGGCGGCCGGGTCACGACGACCGAGCTCGAGCCCAACAAGGTCGTCGCCGCGAGACGACACATCGCCGAGGCCGGCCTCGACGACATCGTCACCCTCCTCGAGGGGGACGCTGCGCAGACGTTGGCCGACCACGCCGGCCCGGTGGACCTCCTGTTCTTCGATGGGTGGTCCGACTTGTACGACCCGCTCCTCGACCTGCTCGAGGCGAAGCTGGCAGACGGCGCCGTGCTCGTGGTCGACAACGCGAACATGCCGGGCAGCGCGCGGTTCGTGGCCAGCCTTCGGTCCCGGGCCGGGTGGACGCTTGGCGAGGGTCCGTCGCGTCGCGTCGCCGTCGCCACGTTCGGCTCTGGCGGCCGCAAGTAGCGCCCTTCACGACGACTGCTGCATGACGGAGGCGATCGCCGCGCTGAAGGCATGGAGCAGCGCCTTCTCCTTCGCCGGGTCGACGGCGACTTCCCCCTTCGGCTCGGCCGCCCGCTTCGGCTTCTCTGCGGCGACGGTGGCCGCCCGCGGCGCGGTCGCTCGTGGCACCGCTGCCTCCGCCGTCGAGAAGGGAGCCTGGAAGCCGGAGGACGAGGACACCCCCGAAGAGGGCGTTAAGCGCTCGGCCGTCTATGGTCAGTCAGGACCAAGGTGGCGCCCCCGGCCCGACTCGAACGGGCGGCCCTCGACTTAGAAGGTCGATGCTCTATCCAACTGAGCTACGGGGGCTCCTGGCCCGCCTAACCGCCCTCGGACGCCCCAGGCTTGCCCGCCGACCGATACACCTTCAGCTCAGGAGGCGCCGCCGGTGCCACCGCCGCCGCCGGACGCTTCACCTTCGGCACCACGACCTCTTCTTCCGCCGGCACCTCCACCTCCTCCGGCGCCAGCGGATCCGGGAACCGCACCTCGATCGGCATCCGCATCGAATCAGTCACCGCCCCAGCGAATCGCATCACCCGGAGCCGCGCCAACACGCAGTCCACCGACCGCGCCGACAACCCCGACGCCGCCAACGAGCGCACGTCGCCGACCTCGCCCTGGAAGCTAAGCCCAATCTCCAACTTGACGAACCCGATCTCGTCACCCTGAGGCGACGTCGTGCACGCGTCCAGCGCTGGCGCCTCGATCTGCACCCGACGCGCGACCTCCTGCGCCACAAGATCCTCGCGCTCCGTCGACACCCGCGCGCGCGCCGGCGGCGGCGTCCACCGAAGGCGGACGTCCGCCAACATCTCCTCCTCGCTCATCGGATGCAACGCGCACACCCGGTCGGTCAACCGACCCGCCTCGTCCATCGTCGCCGCGCCACACAACGCCACGACATCCTTGACGGTGTCCCCCTTGCCGACCGCAACCACCAACGTGTCCGACCCCGTCGCGGCCAAGGCCGACCGCACGCGCCGCACCGCGTCCGCGTCGTCCGAGCCGGGACCGTACCACCACAACGCACCCCGATACGGACGCTTCGACGACGCACCTGCCCACACGACGGCGTCGAGGTCCACCGGGCTCGCCGCCAGCCGGATGGGAACCGCCGTCGCGAGACCCAGCAGCGCTGGCTCCGCCTCCATCCGACCATACGGGTTGTCCGCCGTGCGCGCGAGCAGCCACCCGCGACGCTCCGGCAACACCTCGAGCGCCGACACCAACGCCCCCGCCGGGCTCACCGAGCGGGCCGCCAAAAGGGGCGTATCCGCAGCGGGTACGACCAGGTCCGCCGCCAACGGCGCGCGATCCAACAACCACAGGCCGTCCTCCAGCCGCGCCTCACGATGCCAGACCACCCCGTCGTAGACGAGCACGTCCCCGTACGCCGACTGCAACCCCTCCCCTGCGACGCCCGCGATCACGCCAGACGGCAACGTAGCCGTGGGATCCGCAAACAACCCTGCGACCGGCCCACCACGCGCCGCGTACCAGACCTGCTCGAGCCGCGCGTCCTGGACCGCGCGGACCGCGCCGACCGCCGCGATGACCCCGACGGAAGCGGCCAGATCCACCATCGTCGACGTGACGAAGATCGACCGCACGTCCTCCGCGATGGACACCACACCAGCGAACCCGAAGAACAACAACGTGATCCACGCGACCGACGACGCCGCCCCGTGCATCTCCGCCGCCGCGCCCCACACCGCCAGATCCGCCGGCCCCTGCGACATCGACGCGAACGACGTCGCCGTGATCGACGCGTGTGCGCCGCGCCACACCTGCACGAGCGCCAACATCGACGCCGTCGCGGTCACCAACCGGACCGCCCCGAGCCGGGCGCTGGCGTCGCCCGATCCGCGACGCAGGCTCGCGATCGCCAGGGGGATCCCGCCCAACCACGCGACGCCCAGCGCGACGTACACCACCCGCGGCGCCGACTGGCTCGCCGCCGTCACGGCGCCCGCGAGCGTGCCCGCCGACAACAACCCCAACGCGGCCAGCCCGGACGGCATCGTCCAGATGCGCGTGGCCGGCGTCGCGCCCGTCAACGAGCCGAGCGCCGCGCCCCACGCCGCCATCAGCAGCACGAGCGCCGCGCCCCAATGCGTGCCGCTGACCCACGCCTCCTGGTCCGCGATGCCCTGCAGCGCGACCGACACCCGCTCGGCTCCCGCCGTCGACACCGCCGACAACACGGCGCCAGACGCGAACCAGCCCGCGATCGCACACAAGCCGACCACGCCAGCCGTCGCGGCCAGGATCGGCGACAACAACAGCCGCCGACCCATGGCCCCGTACGCGGCGTACGCGACCACCGCGATGCCCGCGAGCGCCGTCGGACCGATCAACACCAGACCTTCGAGCGGGGTCATCGCGTTCGCCTCATCGCCCTGCGCTTAGCGGGCCTTGCCCGCCTTTCCGGCCTTGCCATCCGCCGCTGCCTCCGGCGCAGGCGCCGCGTCGGCCGCGGGGCGCGCGCCGATGTCGACGATGTACATCCGGCGGTCCTTGTCCTTCAAGATGGCGTAGCGCCCCGGCGGCAAAGCGTCGGACTTGACGTACTTAACCGCGTGCTCGGCGTCCTCCTTCGCGATGACCTTGGAGGCGTCCGGCTCGGGCGCGAGGCGCTCGAACTCGGTGTCGGACGCGAACTTGATGCCGACGTAGCTCCACGGCTCGACGGTCGTCGCGTTCGCCGGGTCGTCGAACTGACGCGCCCCGCTCGGGACGAGCGGCACGATCTTGAGCTCGGTGGTGGTCTTCTTGCCGACGAACAGCAGCATGTCGCCGCCCGCGACCAACGGAGGCTCCGCCGGGATCGTCGACGGCGACCGGACGATCTCCTGGGTGCCGAGCACCTTGTTCGTCTTCACGTCGGCCGACGTCTTGAGGAGCGTCAGCGTGCTGCCCGACATCACGTAGACGCTCTCACCCGTGGGAGCGCGGTACGCGGCGAGGCTGAGCCCCGCGGTGGCCGCGCCGACGGCGAGCGCCGCGTTGTCCGCGATCCACAGGTCCTTGTCGGACAACGACAGCTGGTAGCTGGTGTTTGAGGTGCACGCCCCCTCGATGGTGAACGTGCCGTCGGCCTGGACGATGCCCTCGGCCTTCGCGCACTGCATCGATACGCCCTCGCCCACCGCGGTCGCCGAGACCTTGAGCGGGCTGGCGGCCGCGGGATCCCCGGCGATGGGGGCGCCGGTCAACGCGTCGGTGACGGTGCCGGTGATCGGGGGTGAGCTACAGCCGACGAGAGCGGCGAGACAGAGAACCACGGTGAAACGCATACGGAACCTCCCCTTAACTTGGGCCCGCATGGTACAGGCGCGCGCGCGCTTGGACAAGGGAACGTCACGAGAATGTCTGCCACGCCTCGCGTAGTTGACGCCGATGGCGCATCAGACGCTGGTGCACGCCTCGCTGCCAATCGGCGTCGTCCCTACCTGATGGCGGATACGCGACGCTGCGCGCCGCGACCGGAATTACGCCGCCTCCGTCGGAACGCGCGAGAGAAACGAGGTCCCCGGCGAGCGCCCCTTGTGCGCCGAACCCCGGCGCGAGGATCCACGCGTTCGGTAGCCGCGCCCGCCACGCCGCGCGCTCGTCCGCCCCGAGCGTGGCGCCGACGACGGCGCCCACCGGCCCCAGCCCGTCAGCGTCCAGGAACCGCTCGTTCGCTGATCCGATCCAATCGGCCACCGCGCGCGCCGGACCCGCCTCGGGCCCACCCTGGAACGCGGCAGCGCCCGGGTTCGACGTGCGCACCAGCACGAACAGCCCGCGCGACGGACAACGGGCGACGAACGGCGCCAACGACTCCGGGCCGAGCCACGGTGACACCGTGACCGCGTCGGCGCCGCAGGCGTCGAACGCCGCCGTGGCGTATGCCTCCGCGGTCGACCCGATGTCCCCGCGCTTGGCGTCGAGCACGACCACCATCCCGAGCCGCCGCGCGACCGCCACGACCTCCTCGAGCGCCTCGATGCCCGACGCACCAAACACCTCGAAGAACGCAGACTGCGGCTTGACGACGCCCACCTCCCCGGCCATCACCTCCAGCATGCCCTGGCAGAACGCCGCGCACGCGGCCGCAGCCGCCGGGCGGTCCCCCGGGTCCGAGGGCTGGAGCGGGCCGGGGAGCCGCGACAGCACAGGATCCAAGCCGACACACAGCGGTGTTCCGACCTGTCGGATCGTGTCGGCCATTCGCTGTTGGTACATCCGGAGCCTCCGAGCGCGGGTGGCGCGGGCTATGAACCCGGCGGAGGTACCATGCGCCACGTCTACGCGTCCGCGCTCCTGTGCGTCCCGCTCGCGGGCTGTGGGATCAACCTGCTGGACTCGGCGGAGCGGGCAGACCTCTACGCGAACGCCACCACCGACGCGCGCTGCCGCAACGGGCTCACACCCGCCGAGACCGCGGCGGCGAGCGTGTCGCAGCTCCTGATCGACGGCGTGTACGCCTACGCGGAGCTCGTGCCCGGCGCCACGTACGACGGCGTCCCGGCGGCCTGCACCTCGGAAGATGAGCTTGAAGCATCGTTCATCTTGGAGGCCTCCGGCGCACCGGTGCTGTGGCTCACGATGAAGGCGCCCGCCGCGGGCTCGTTCAGCTTGTTGAACGGCACCGACGGGGTCGCGCTGGAGCTCGAAGCGAGCACGATCGATCAGGCGTCCACGTTCACCGTGTCGCCGACCGATCTCACCGATGGCGCGATGAGCGTCACCGGCGACGCGTCGGCGTCGAGCTGGACGCTGTAGGCCAACGGCTACGCCGACGCGCACACGCTGCGGGTCAGCGGCACGTTCGACGCGACGGCCCCCGCGCCCGTGTACACCGGAGAGTAGCCGACGCGCCCCGACGCCGAGGGCGCGTCACCGCCGGCGGCTTCAGCCCGTACGACGGCGGCGCAGGCCCAGCGTGAGCACGCCGACGAGGCCGGCCAGCGGGGCCGCAGCACCGGCGACACCGGACTGGCACCCACACTTGGCGCCGGTCAGCCCCTCGGTGATGAACCCGGTGTCGCTGGGATCATTGACGTCGGTGTCGCTGTCGGCGTCCGTGTCGGCGTCCGTGTCGGTGTCGGTGTCCGCGTCCGTATCCGCGTCCGTATCCGCGTCGGTGTCCGCGTCCGTATCGGTGTCCGTGTCGGTGTCCGTGTCCGTGTCCGTGTCCGTGTCCGTGTCGGTGTCGGTGTCCGTCTCCGTGTCCGGCACGTAGTCGGGGTCACACACGTTGCCGACGTTGTCCCCGTCCTCGTCGGCCTGGTCGGGGTTCGCGTCCTTCTCGCAGTTGTCCTCGTCGTCGACAACGCCGTCGTCGTCGTCGTCGAACCAGAACTGCGCCATCGTGTCGTAGCAGAGGTAGCTCCCGCCGAGGCTGATGTCTCCGCCCCCCCAGCCGCCATCTTCCTCGAGCCCGCCGGCCTCGTACCCGTAGAAGCCCGCGCGGCCGGCTCCGAGCGGCTCCCCGTCGGTCTCGGAGATGACGACCGCGCCATCGATCGCGAGCTCGATCTCGCCATCGTTGATGGTGAAGCGCAGGTCGAACGCGTTGGTGTTGAGCCCGGCGCCGACGCGCGCGAGCTCGGTGGCCCGACCACCCGAGATCTTCGCGAGGTACCAGCTCCCCGCGCCGGGGTCGCTGAACCCGTTGATCGTGAGATCGGCGGCACGACCGACCAGGTAGAACGTGTCGTCTCCGTTGTGGTTGATGACCGCGCCGATGAAGTCGTCTTCCGGCGACCGCATCCGGATCTCGACGCCGCCCTGCCCGATGACGTCGCCGTTGATCAACCAGTTGTCGTTCGCGTTGCCGGTCCCGAAGTCGCCGTTGTTGGCGCCGTCGTCGGTCCACGAGCACGCGACGGTCTCGTTCCAGGTGTCGCCGCCATCTCCGGCCCACCAGGGGTCATTCCCGTAACCGCCTTCCCAACCGTCGGTTCCGACGAGCTCGTCGTGCTCGCCGAAGTCGTCGATCGACCAGCCGTCGACCTCACCGGCCACCGCCGACCTCGGCACGACCAGCGCCGCCACCACCCCGAACGAGACGAGCCCCAACATCCTGACCTCCGCGGTCGCGTGTTGTACCGCAAAAAAGCGCGACCCGCGCGCCCTGTCGTGCGACCGCCCTCACCAATGGTCGATGTTGGGGTTGCAGGCGGGCCTCGGCCGCTTGTAAAGGGTTCGTCCGGAGGGATCGATGTTCTCGGCGGAACGGATCAAGGCGCTGCTGGAGGAGAACTTGCCAAGTTGTACCGCGCGAGTGGTGGACACGGCCAACGACGGCGAGCACTTCGCTGCCGAGGTCACGTCCACGGCGTTCGACGGCAAGACCCTGGTCGCCCAGCACCAGCTCGTCTACAAGGCGCTCGGCACCCACATGCACCGCGACATCCACGCCCTCCAACTGCGCACGTACACCACCGATCGCTGGCCCGCGTGAGGCCTGAGGCTCCCATGTCCGACGTTCAAGCTGACATTCGCAAGATGGTTGACGACAACCGCGTGATCCTGTTCATGAAGGGCACGGCCCAGCAGCCGATGTGCGGCTTCTCGTTCCGGGCCGTCGAGGTGATTCGCCGGCTCGGCGTGCCGTTCGTCACCGTCGACGTGCTGTCGGATCCCGCGATCCGCGACGGCATCAAGACGTTCTCGAGCTGGCCCACGATCCCGCAGCTCTACATCGACGGCCAGTTCATCGGTGGATCCGACATCGTCATGGAGATGTACGAGAGCGGCGAGCTGCAGAAGATGCTCGCGGCCGGCTGACCGGCCGGGGTTGCTCCGCCCGGGTCGGGCCCGTACGATGCGGCCGCCAACGGAGGCGGCCGATGCACACCCGGAGCTGGGTGGCGGGACTCCCCGACCGAACACTCGACGGCAACCTCGCGGCCGTCGCGGCGTATCGCCCCGATCACCCCGCGGTGATCGGCCGCGACCGGTCGTTCACCTACGGCGAGCTCGAGCAGGCGGTCGGCGTGCTCGCCGCGCACCTCCGCGAGATGGGCCTCGGCCCCGGCGGAGCGGTCGTCGCGTTCTGGGACCGCACCTGGGAGCTGCCGCTGTTGTTCCTCGCGGTCGCGCGCGCGGGGGGCGTGCTGTTGCCCGCCGACGGCCGCGGCGACCCGACGCGCGCCGTCTCGATCGCGCAGCGCCTGCCCGACCTCGCGTTCGTCGCCGCCGAGTTCGACGAGACGGCCGACCGCGTGGGGCGCCTGCTCGGAGACCCGAACCGCGTGATCCGCGGCGGCAGCGCCCCGGGCGCGGTGTGCCTCGCCGATCTGCTCGATGGCATGCCGCCCCTCGCCCCATCGACCGACCCGGATGCCGTCTGCTACCTCAACCTGACGAGCGGCAGCACGGGCGTCCCGAAGGCGGCGCCGACCACGCACCGGCAGGTGATGTGGAACACCCGCGCGGTCCTCGACACGTTCCCGCTCGGCCCCGACGACGTCTTCATGTGCTTGTTCGCGCCGCAGGCCCACCCGCACGAGCACTGGGCGCGCCCGCTGGCGGTGGGCGCCACCACGGTGATGTGCGACAGCCTGCGCCCCCGCACCATCGTCCAGACCATCCAGGATCGAGGCGTCACCTGGCTGTTCGCGATCCCGAGCGTGTTCGAGCTCGTGATGACCGGGCTCGGCGACCAGACCTTGCCGTCGTTGCGGTACGGCGAGACCGGCGGCGCCGTCGTCACGCCCGACCTCGTGCGACGCGCCGAAGCCAGCCTCGGCTGCCCGATGGTGCCGATCTGGGGCTGCACCGAGGCCACCGGGGTCGTCCTGCACGTGCCGCCGTGGGACCCGAAGCGGCGCACAGAGCTGTTGGGCCGGGCGGTCACCCATTACGCGACGCGGGTCGTCGACGCCGACCCCGCGACCGGCGTCGGCGAGCTCGCCGTGTCGGGTCCGGCGGTGGTGGCGGGCTACCTCGACCGTCCGGAGCAGACGGCGGAGCGGTTCCGCGACGGCTGGTACCTCACCGGGGACCTCGTCCGCGACGAAGGGGGCGGTTGGCTGCGGTTCATGGGCCGCCGCGAGGAGATGATCAAGGTCGCCGGGCTGAAGGTCTACCTGCTCGAGGTCGAGCAGGTGATCGCGGAGCTGCCCGGCGTCGCCCAGGTCGTCGTCGTGCCGGCCACCGACCGGTTCCGTGGTGAGGTGCCCCGCGCCGTGGTCGTCGGCGCTTCCGGCCACCGCGTCACCCGCGAGCAGGTCCTGGCGTGGTGCCGCGACCGCCTTCCCGCGCACATGGTGCCGCGGATCGTCGAGTTCTGGGAAGAGCTGCCGACCACCCCATCCGGCAAGGTCGACAAGCGCGGGGTGACCGAGCGCGTCACGTACGGCCTCGCGCTGGGCGTCAACAGCATGATCATCGCGGATCGCCCCATCGCCGAGGTGTTCCGCCTCGCCGAGCGGGCCGGCAAGCGCTTCACGATCCCGGTCGTGATCGACCTCCGCTCCCGCCGCGACCCCGCGTCGGATCCGAGCGGGAGCTGGCGGATCGCGCACGAGAACAGCGCGTTCGACCTCGGGGATCCGGAGTCGGTGCGCGACGCGCTCGCGCTCTCGTGGTCGACCGGGATGCGCATCGCGAGCACCACCGCCTACATCGGCGCCTGCAACCCCGGGGATCTGGCGTACGGCACCCACTGCATCGACCAAGCGTACCGGCTCGCCGAGGCGGCCCCGGACGGCACCCTCATCCTCCGCGTGCTCGGCGGCGACTTGTGGGCGCGCGCGCGCAGCCTTCCCGGCCGCTGGCACGACGTGCGCGCGCAGCTCCGCGACGAAGCGCTCGACGCGATCCTGCACTGGGAGGCGCACACCCGCCAACGCGCCGCCGAGACCGGGCGGAAGGTGCTGCTCGGCCTCGAGATCCACCACGGCCAGTACCTCTCGGACCTGCACGACCTCGCCCACTGCTGCCGCGGGCTGCGGGCGGTCGGCTGGGACTTCGTCGGGTTCATCGAGGATCCCGCGAACCGCTTCATCGCCGCCGAAGGCGACATGATGGGCGCGCTGGACTTCGCGCGCACGCTGCGGGCGTTCGGTGGGCGCATCCTCGCGACGCACCTCAAGGACGTGCAGTACCTGTCCCCGTGGAGCCAGTTCCACCCGGTGCCGCTGCAGCGCGTCGGCGAGCGCGTGTTCGTATGGGGCGTCAACAAGTACGCCTGGGTCCCGCTCGGTGACGGCGAGGTCGACCTCGATCAGGCGCTGATGGCCGCCCAACAGTACGCGCGCCCGCCGCACGAATTCTGCATGGTGAGCGCGGAGTATGTCGCCGCGTCGTCGAGCGAAGAAGAAGCCGCCGCGATCCTCGACACCTACGGGCGCCTCCTCCAGGACGGCGGGCTGCGCCCGTGATCGGCGGCCGGATCGTCCGCGCGCTCGACCGCCGCGTGCATTGGCTGAACGAGGCGCGCCGGCGCGGACGCACCAACTCGGTCGACGTCGCGCTCACCTCCCCGCTCGGCCACCGACTGCCGGCCCGCTTGCACCTGCCGCGCGGCGCCGGACCGTGGCCCGGCGTGCTGGTGGTGTCGGGCGGGCTGACCGGGGCCGACGCCGCCGAGGGCAAGATGGCGGCCGTGAGCGCCCCGGCCCTCGCCCGCGCCGGGCTCGCCGCGCTCGTCTACACCCCGTCCGGGCGGGAGGGGGCGGCCGGCCACGAAGATCGCAACGGCCCCGCGCACCAGGCCGAGTGCGCTGCCGCGCTCGAGGCGCTGCTCGCCCACCCCGCGGTCGACCCCGATCGGGTCGCGGTGCTGGCGCTGTCGTTCGGGATGGTCGCGTCGATCCACATGCTCGTCGACCGGCCGCAGCTCGCCGCGCGCGTGCGGGAGCTCGTCGACTGGGAGGGGCCCGGCTCCCGCAAGTGGTTCGAGGGCGTGCGCATCGGAGAGCCAGCCACCAACGAGGCGTTCTGGGCCTCCCGCGAGCCAACGTACGCGCTGCCGCGCCTCACCTGCGCGTACCGCCGGTTCCAGTCGTCGTCCGACCACGTGCACGGCTTCGCGCCGGACATCGGCCTCGAACCCGCGCGCGCCGCCGCGTCAGGGGTCGCGCCGCGCGCGCGCCTCAACGACGCGGTCGCGCCGTTCACGGAGGTGGTGTGGGCCGATCCGCGGCCGACGGCCACCGCCGCCACCCTCACCCGCTGGCTGCAGGAGGCCACCCGGTAGCAGATCGGGCGCGACGCGGTGTCGAAGGGGAGCGGAGGACGACATGACGCTGCTGACCCTGGCGATGGTGATGGCGATGGCGGACGAGCCGACCCCCGACACGGCCGCTCCGGAGCCCGCCGACGTGCAGATCGTGGTGGTCTCCGGGCTCGGGTGGAACGCCGACGGCGACACCGCGGTCGACGGGCTGTCCGCCGGCCTCCTGACCGTGCGCGCGTCGGCCGTCGACGGGGTGCAAGGCGCGCTCATCGTCGCGACGACCGACGGCGTCGTAGACGGCGTCCAGGGCGCACTGGTCGTCGCGAAGGCAGGCGCGGTCCGCGGCGTTCAAGGCTCGCTCGTGGGAGCCATCGCCGACGAGGTGCAAGGCGTGCAGATCTCCGGCGCGTTCACCGCCGCCCGCCACGTCGAGGGCGCGCAGCTCGCGCACGGGGTCGTGGTCGCCGAGCACGTCGAGGGCGCCCAGGTGGCGCCGGTCACCGTCGCGAACACCCTCGACGGCGCCCAGGTCGGGCTCGTCAACGTCGCTGGCCGCGCGGACGGCGTGCAGGTCGGCCTCGTCAACGTCGCCAAGGAGGCGCACGGCGCCACCATCGGCGCGCTGAACTTCGTCGGCAACGGCTACAACCGCGTGGTGGTCACCGGCGGGAGCGCCAACGTCGCCAACCTGAGCGCGCACCTCGGCGGCGTGGCCGGGCCCTACACGTCGCTCGGCGTGGGCCTCGTCCGGTTCGGCGAGCCGTGGTGGACGTTCGGCGGCGGCATGGGCGTGCACGTGCCGGCCCCGGGGCCGCTGTTCTTCAACGTCGAGGGGACGGTCTGGGGCGTCGTCGACGGCGTGTACCTGGGCGACGGCGTGCTCGGCAAGGCCCGGCTGGCGGTCGGCGTCGAGATCGGGCCGCGCGTCGCCATCCTCGCGTCTGGGGGCCTCGACGGGTGGGCCGGGCGCGGCGTCGTAACCCCGCAGGTCACGTCATTGCCGACGTGGGGCCCCCGCGACGCCCGCAAGATCTGGCCCGGGTTCGATGTCGGCATGACCTTCTGACCGCGCCCGGGTTAGCAGCCCGGCATGCCGACCGAGATCACGCTCCGCCTCCAGATCAACGGTGAGCAGGTGCGCAGGATCATCCCTGCGAATCGCTCGCTGCTCGACTTCATCCGCGAAGACCTCCGCCTCACCGGCAGCAAGCACGGGTGCGACGTAGGCGACTGCGGCGCTTGCACCGTGCTCGTCGACGGCGCGCCGCAGCTCGCGTGCATCACGCTCGCCGCCGAGTGCGAAGGCGCCGCGATCCGCACCATTGAGGGCGTCACCGACGGCGGCGGGCTGCACCCGATCCAGGAGGCGTTGCACCGCCACGTCGGCGCGCAATGCGGCTACTGCACGCCGGGCATCGTCATGGCGATGACCTCGCTGCTCGAGGCGGACCCCCACCCGTCCGACAGCGCCATCAACGAAGCGCTCGGGTCCAACATCTGCCGTTGCACCGGGTACACCAAGATCCTCGCCGCGGTGCGCGAGGTGGCCCGCCCCGGGAGCCCGTCATGACCGACGATCGTGACTTCCACGTGCGCGCGGTCGCCGAGGGCGGCGTGCTCGGCGGCGGTGGCCGCGGCAAGGTCGACGGCCTCGCCAAGATCACGGGCCGTTCCGTGTTCGTCGACGACCTCGTGCTCCCGCGCATGGTCTACGCGAAGGTGCTGCGCTCCCCGCACGCCCACGCGAAGATCCTCTCGATCGACGCCTCCGAGGCGCTCGCGATGCCCGGCGTGCTCAAGGTCATGACCGGCGAAGACTGCACGGCGCGGTACGGCGCCATCCCGGTCGCGCAAGACGAGACGGCGCTCGCGCTCGGAAAGGTGCGCTACATCGGCGAGCCGGTGGTGTGCGTCGCCGCCGTCGACGAAGAGACCGCGCGCGACGCGTGCCGTCGCGTGCGCGTCGTCTACGAGCCCCTCGACGCGATCCTCTCGATCGACGATGCGTTGTCGGCCGACAAGCCGTTCATTCACGAGTGGGCCCGCAAGCCCAGCAACATCCTGCGTAAGGTCGACCAGGAGTACGGAGACGTCGACGCGGCGTTCGCGGCGTCCGACCTCGTGCTCGAGGGCACGTACGACTACCCGGGATCCACGCACGTCCCCCTCGAGACGCACGCCGCGCTCGCGGTGCCCCACGCTGACGGCCGGCTCACCTTGTGGTCGTCCACGCAGAACCCGCACTACATGCACCGCACCATCGCGCGCGTGCTCGGCATGCGCCCCGGCGACGTTCGCGTCATCAAGCCCGACATCGGCGCCGGCTACGGCGGCAAGTGCGACACCTTCTGCACCGACGTCTGTTCGGCATGGTTGGCCCGCGCGCTCGATCGTCCCGTGAAGTTCGTCTTCGAGCGCGAGGAGGTGTTCTACGCGCACCGCGGCCGCCACCGCACGAAGATGTGGCTGAAGATGGGCATGACGAAGGAGGGCCGGGTCACCGGCATCGACTTCAAGGCGTGGGCGGAAGGTGGGGCGTACGCCAGCTATGGCGTCGTCACGTCGTTCTACCTCGGCGTGTTCATGACCATGCCGTACAAAGTCGAGAACTACCGGTTCCAGTCGCATCGGGTCTACACGAACCACCCGCCGTGCGGCCCCAAGCGTGGCCACGGCGCGATCCAGCCCCGGTTCGCGTTGGAGCTGCACCTCGACCGCATGTGCGAGGCGCTCGGGCTCGACCCGGTGCAGGTCCGGCTCGACAACCTGATCGAGGCCGGGCACGAGACGGTCAACGGTCTGTTGGTGCCTTCGATCGCGCTCTCCGAGTGCATCGAGCGGGTCGTGCAAGCGAGCGACTACCGCGCGAAGAAGGGCTCGTTGCCACCCGGGAGGGGCATCGGGCTCGCGTGCAGCGCGTACATGTGCGGCGCGTTGCACGCCGTCTACGACAACGACCTGCCGCACTCGGGCGTGCAGCTCAAGTGTGATCGCTCCGGCCGTGTCACGATCTTCTCCGGCACGGCCGACTGTGGGCAAGGCAGCAACCACATGCTCGCGGTGTTCGTCGCCGAGCGGCTCGGCATCGACCCGACCGACTGCACCGTCGTCGAGGCGGACACCGACCTCACCCCAGTCGACCTCGGCAGCTACTCGAGCCGTGTCACGTTCATGGCCGGTAACGCCGCGTTGCAGGCTGCGGATCGCCTTCGGAGTCAGATCGCGTCCGCGCTGGCGGCGAAGTTCAAGGTGCCGGTGGAGTCGTTGGTGTTCGCGGGCCGCGAGGTCCGCGGCGCGTGGCGCCCGATCCCGTGGCTCGAGGCGGTGGACATCGCCGAGGGCCACCACGGCACGCTCGGGTCGGTCGGCTCGTACAAGCCGCCCAAGATCGGCAGCCGGCTCAAGCGCACGTCGGTCGGGCCGAGCCCGGCCTACTCGTTCACCGCGCAGGTCGCCGAGGTCACGGTGGACCAGGTGTCGGGCGTCGTCACGGTCGACAAGATGTGGGCCGCGCACGATCTCGGCCGTGTGTTGCACCGCGAGATCGCCGAGGGCCAGATCGAGGGCTGCGTCTACATGGGCGTAGGTGAGGCGCTGCTCGAGGAGCAGGCGTACCGCAAGGACGGCGTGCACATGACGCCTTCGATCCTCGAGTACCGCATCCCGACCGTGTACGACACGCCGGAGATCCAGGTCCTGCTCGTCGAGTCGCACGATCCCGGCGGCCCGTTCGGCGCCAAGGAGGCCGGCGAGGGGCCGCAGCTCTCGACCGTGCCCGCGATCGGCAACGCGCTGCACGACGCCATCGGCCGCTGGTTGACCAACCCTCCTTACACGCCCGAGAAGGTGTGGAAGGCCATCAAGGGCAGGTAGATGCTCCCCTTCCCCAAGTTCTCCTACGAGGCGCCCGGAACCCTCGACGAGCTGTTCACGCTGGCCTCGGTCAGCGGGAGCCGGATCGTCGCGGGGGGCACGGACCTGTTGCCCTCGCTCAAGCACCGGTTGTTCCAAGACACGCTGCTGATCTCGCTCCGCCGGCTGCGTGAGCTGCGCGGGGTGACGATCGAGGGCGGCGCGCTCGTGATCGGGGCCAACACCACGCTGCGCGACGTCGCCCGTGACGACCGGGTGGCCGCGGGGTGGCCGGCCTTACGCGACGCCTGCCGCACCATCGCGACGAGCACGATCCAGGCGATGGGCACGCTCGGCGGCAACGTCATGCTCGACACGCGCTGCTTGTACTACAACCAGCCCGACGGCTGGCGCGCGTCGATCGGCGGCTGCCTGAAGGCCGACGGCTCGGTGTGCCACGTCGCGCCCAACGGCGCGGGCTGCTACGCCGCCCACTCGGCCGACACCGTGCCCGCGTTGTGGTTGTATGGAGCGATCCTTCGGTTCGGCTCCGAGCGTGGGATCCGCGAGGTCGCGCTCGCGGACCTGTACGGCACGGACGGTCGCACCTGGCTCGGCAACGCGCGCGACGAGGTGCTGCTCGCGATCGTCGTCCCGAAGGCACCGGCTGGGTCGGTGGTCCACCGCAAGCTGCGCGCGCGCGGCGCCATCGACTACGGCATGCTGCTCACCGCGGTGCACCGTCGCCCCGATGGATCGGGCGCCGCCGTGGTCTCCGCGTTGGGGCCCCGCCCGGTGTTCGTCGAGGCCGAGCGCGTCGAGGACCTCGCCGCGGCAGCGCACAAGGCCGCCACGCCGATGCGTACGCACGCGTACGGCGTCGGCTGGCGCAAGCACATGGTGCGGGTCGAGGTCGAGCGCGCGCTCGCCGGTAGCTGACGGCGATCGGCCTCGCCTGTCCGAGCCTGATCCACCCGAGCGTCTTGTTCGTAGTCGGTCATCGGCTCCCCGCGCACATCGCGACACGGGCGGCTACGATACCGACAGCTTATGACTAGACGACCGGCTGGCCTGCCGGTGGAGGTGCCTATGCGCGTGTGGCAGTCGTTCCGACCGGCGTGGGCTGCGCTCGTCGGAGTTCTGGTCGCGTCCGTCGCTTGCGACGTCGGCGCCCCATCCGACCCGACGATGTACGACGAGGAGCAGGTTCAGGTCGACGCCGGAGGTCTACGCGACGAGGAGATCCGCGGCCGCACCAAGGGCAACGGCGGGATCAACGGTGAGACGGACTACTGCAACGACGCCCTGTACCCGTGCATCATCGGCGAAGGCGACTGCGACAACGACGACCAGTGCGCCGGTCCGCTCGTGTGCGGGTCGAACAACGGGTTGAACTTCGGGTTCGACGCGAGCATGGACATCTGTTGGCGCGAGCACTGCGAGAACGGCGTGCTCGACGGCGACGAGACCGGCATCGACTACGGCGGCTCCTGCTCGGTCGTCGACTACTGCCCGCCGCCAGACGGCACCAACGGCGACGAGAGCGGCTACTGCACGTCGCAGTGCCCGTGCCCGGCCGGCTTCGGCGACTGCGACAACGACACGCAGTGTGAGGCGGGCCTCGTGTGCGGGCTGAACAACGGCTCCAAGTGGGGCATGCCGCGCCTGCACGATGTGTGCGTCATCCCGTCGTGCGCGAACGGCGTCAAGGACAGCCCGGCCGAGTCAGGCCGGGACTACGGCGGCGAGTGCGGCACGTACGACCAGTGCTTGCTCGACATGTTCTTCGTCGACGTCGACCTCGACACCTACGGCAGCAACGGCTCGGTCGTCATCGACTGCGTCGGCGCGGTGGTCGCCGGCTCGGTCGACAACAACCGCGACTGCGACGACGCCGACCCCGCGCGCAACCCCGACTCGATCGAGGTCTGCAACACCGAAGACGACGATTGCGACGGCCTCGTCGACGAAGACACCGTCATCGGCGCGCTCGACTTCTGGGCAGACGACGACGGCGACGGCTTCGGCGACGCGTCGACGCCGGGCATCGGGTGCGCCACGCCGCCCGGCTACGTGCTCGACGACACCGACTGCGACGACACGCGCGACGCCGTGAACCCCGACGCCACCGAGGTGTGCGGCAACGGCCTCGACGACGACTGCGACGGCAGCAACCCCACCTGCACGCCGGGCGGCGGGTTCACGTCCGCGAACGCATGGGGCGTCTACACCGGCGCTACGGACGAGTCGATCGGCCAGTCGATCGCCGCGGGCGACGTCGACGGCGACGGCGCGCGCGACCTCGTGCTCGGCGGCCCGGTCATCCCGTGGCGGTCCACGCCGGCGGTCGCGGGCGCGGTCTACGTGCTCTACAGCCCGTTGCCCGCGGGCACGGTCGATTTGCTGACCGGCGCGGACGCGCGGTTCACCGGCGAGGCCAACCAAGACCACGCCGGCCAAGGCCTGGGCGTGGGCGACATCAACAATGACGGTGCGGCCGAGATCTTCATCGGCGCGCCGAACAACGGCAACGCCACGATCGGCGGTCGCGTCTACATGATCGCGGGCGGCGCGCGGGCGTCGGGCACGACCGGCCTCGCGTCGGCGGACGCCATCTGGGAGGGCCCGGCGGCGAGCCGGTGGTTCGGCTACAGCGTCGCCGCTGGCTACAACTTCAGCGGCAGCGCCACGTACGGCGACTTCGCGGCGGGCGCGCCCGGCAACTTCGACACGGGCACGGTGGGCAACACCGGCAACGCGTACGGCGTGAAGGGGGCGAGCGCGCTCCCCTCCGGCTTGATCGGGAACATCTCGACGGCGTCGGGCGTGGTCAAGATGAACGGCGTCACGGCCGACTCCGGGTTCGGCGCGTCGGTGGTCGCGGTCGGCAACGTCGGCGGCACGTCCACGCCGGACCTCGCGGTCGGCGCGCCGGGCAACCACTGGTGGCCGTCCACGCCGCCCGCGTACGATGGCGACGTGCACGTGTTCTTCGGCCCGATCTCGGGCACGCTCACCGCGTCGGCGGCGAGCGTGACGATCTCGGGGGCGGACACGAACGACTGGGTCGGCGTCACGGTCGGCTTGTCCGGCGACCTCGACGGTGAC
>CAIUDO010000260.1 GCA_903897935.1 uncultured Pseudomonadota bacterium | reverse complement strand
CTTCAACCTGGTCATGACGTCGATCACCGGCTGGACCCCCTACGAGACCCCGCCTGCTACCGGGGGACCGCGAAGCCAGCCGGCGGGTCACCCGCCAGAGTTTCCGGATCTCAGCCCGCCAGAGTTTCCGGATCCCACATCTGCGTTCTCTGAGTTCTCTGCGCGAGTCCTCCCGGTCGTCGGGGGCATCGACCTACCGAGCTTCGGGGATCGCGCCGAGAACGCCGCAGCGGAAGCGGCACGTTCGACTGGTTTGCATGGTCCGGTCAGTCGCCAATCTAGTCGGTTGACCAGCGACCGTGCCGGCTTCGTTGGATCACGCAGAGAACGCAGAGAACGCAGAGAGGCCCAGCAAGGGGCGCTGCAGCCCGTGGGGTCGAGCCAAATGGGTCGCCGCAAGTCTACCGGGACGTGCGATCGAGCCAAACGGGTCGGCTGCGCGTCGGCATGGAGCGCTCGGTCGAGCCAAACGGGTCGCAGGTCTCCCGTCACGCGACGACGCGCCCCTTCCACCGGGCCTCAACGCGCGTCGTCGCGATCGCCGAGTCCACGAAGATGCCCAGCACGAGCTCGTTCCTGTTGGCCGACCACCGAGACGGCCGCGAGCGCCCCCACCACCCAGGGACCACCCCCAACAACGCCGCCAGCACCACCGCGTACGGGCCGAGCACCGCGCCCAGCGACGCGATCACGATCAAGCCGAGCAACCCCCAGCTCCGGTGAATGCTGACGAACAGGTGGGAGGTCGACGGCGACGGGACACCACCGCCGCTTCGCTCCAGGCGGCGCCGTCAGTACGCCCGCACCACCACGATCTCCATGCCAGTGGCGCCCGCCACCTCCGTCACCACGCGGGCCTCCGGCGCATACGGAAGGGCGCTCCCGTAGACCCGGCCGCTGGGCAGCGACGCCACCTCCCAGGTCAGCGACGCCGTGAACGGCGTCAGCGCGCCCTTGGTGGGCTCCACGGCCGGCCACACGTCGGGGCTGCTCGACAGCAGCACCGCCTGCACGCCGGAAGCCGACGTCGGTGGCGTGCCGCCCGAGCTCGCCGCCAGCGCGTCGAGCGACCAGGCGCCCCGCGTCGCGTACGACGACAGCTCCAACGTGCACGGGTTGCACATCGGCGCGCCCTCCGCCGTCTCCAGCACCGCGCCGGCGCCGTCGAACAGGAACAGCTCCGCCTGCACCTCCTCGTGGGGGGCGGCGGCCTGGGTCGTGAGCGCGAACAGCGTGAGCCACATCGGGATCTCCATCACGGGCGCTCCCAGGCGCCGATGTCGCACGAGGGCGTGCCGTCGCCGTCGCCGTCGGCCGGGCGCGGAGCGCCCCACTGGTCGGCCGGGGGGCACGTGGCGGCGGCGTCGAGGGCCGGGCTGTCCCACAAGAGGGCCACCACCGGCGTGGGGCCGGCGCCAGCGTCCGGCGGCCAGAGGCGCGGGTCCAGGGGGGCGCCGAGGCTGCCGAACAGGTCGGCGCCCGACCCCGCGAACACGCCCCCGCAGTCGACCTCCACGAGGTTGTCGCCCTCCGACACCAGCCGACCGGTCCCGTCTACCACGCACTGCGTCCGGCTCCCACCCCCGCCGAGGTTCGCCCCCACCAGCGTGCCCCGCAGCCGCACCCGCTGGTCGTCGCCCAGCCAGATCGCGCCCTCGCCGGGCCCGTACCCCTCGTCGACGTCCGCACGGTTGAACGCGATCGTCACCGCGTCGAGCAGCAGGTCGCCCACCCCCTCCAGCGCCAGCGCGCCTCCGTTGCGCGTCGTGAGGTTGCCCGCGAGGGTGCTGTTCCGGATCTCCCCGTCGAGGTGGCCCGCGATCGCGCCCCCGTCGCCCTGGTAGACGTCGGTGTACGGGCGGTTGTGCACGAGCGCGCTGCGCTCCATCAGCAGCTCGCCGCCCGCGAAGTACATCGCACCGCCCTCGATGGCCTCGTTCCCGGTGAAGGTGGTGCCGTCGACCACCACGCTTCCAGGGGCGTCGTTGTAGATCGCCCCCCCGGACTCGGCGGCGTTGCTGTCGAACAGGCTGTCGAGCACAGTCAGGGTGCCGGTGTTCCAGATGGCGCCGCCGCCGGTGTTCGCGACGTTTGCGACGAACGTGGTGCGCACGAGCGTGGTGTCGCCGCGGTTCTCCAGCGCGCCGCCGTAGTCGGTGTAGCAGTACCAGCAGTCGACGTTCTGGTTGAACGCGAATGTGGAGTCCTCGATGGTGACCACAGCGTCGTCGTCGATGTCGAGCGCGGCGTCCCTCCCGTCGTGACCGGAGACCTGGAGGCCTCGGAGCGCGAAGGTGCCGTTGAACAAGGCTGCCGTCTCACCTCTGTCCAGGGTGAGACCTTCGACGTCGAACCGCCCACCCCCAAGCGACATCGACCCGTCGGTGGTCCTGGAGATGCTGATGTCGCGCAGCGTCGCGTCCACGACAGTCATGACGCCGTCGCTTCCGATGAGAAGGCCGTAGCTCGAAAGATCCGAGTGCAGGCCGTCCACGCTGACGGTATCGGCGCCCGTGATATGAACCGAGGCGTCGGTGATGTTGGCAGCAACAATGTCGGAGAGCTGATGCTGCCGGCCGTCGCCGCTAAGAAAGATGCCGTCGTCGACATCGGCAAAGAGCGCATGCGTCACGGTTGCGTCGCCCGTGACCCAAAGCGCCACACCGCCGGTCGACGAACCGACGATCCGGAGCGCGACGATGTTGGCGTCCCCCTCCACATTCAGCGCCGTGTAGAAGGCGTTGTTGGAGATGTGCACAGCGTCGGCATCCAGCGTCCCGGAGCTGTGGATGCCCTCGCCGAACCTGTCCGTGGCCTCAGACGCGTGAACGCGCACCTGTTCGAGTTGAATGAGGACCGTCGGATCGGACGGGGTGTGGGCGATGACCGCCGAGTCCTCCGCCACAGCGCCCACGATCGACACCTCTCGCAGAGCGGCGGCGTCGCCCAGCCAGAGTGCTCCCCCCGCTGCGGAGGCGACCGCGTTGTGGATCCGCCCCTGAGTGATGTCCACCGGCGCGCTCGACCACAGCGCGCCGCCATCGAGTGCAGTGCAGTCGTTCCAAGCCACGTCAACCCAGGAGGTGGGCGCCGTCGCGAGCACACATCCGCCGTCCTCGCCGTCGGCGTCGCCATTCCGGATCGTGAGGCCGGTCGTGTCCAGGCTTGCCTCGACGCGTAGGACCCGCTGGTTTCCGTTCCCGTCGATCACGGTCAACCCGCGTCCCTCACCGACAAGTTCCAGATCGTCGGTGATGACGAGGTCCCCGCCGACCTCACCGTCCCCGACGAGCACGACGCGATACGTCGCGGCGGGGAGCTCAACGCGATCGGGCCCTGGGAGGTGGTTCGCCTCCATGATCGCCCCGCGGAGGGTGCATGCACCGCGCGACCCCGCGCAGACGCCGTCCCCGGGCGCGGCGTCCACCGCGTCCGCCAGCGTATCCACGACGAAGGTGTCGGCATGGGCGACGTCCGGGCAGGCAATCCACCCAGCAGACAACGGGACGATGAAGACGCGGCTCACAGGGTGTACTCTGCCGCGTCAAGCGCAGAGGTCGGGCCAGCGAGGAATCCGTCGTGGTCTGTCCAGATGGTGAGCGCGAGGGGTCCGCCGAGGAACGCCGGCTGCGCGGGACTCGTCGGGTAGGAGATCTCGACGCTCTTCACCGCCTGGCCGGTGTAGCCGAGCGGATTGAAGACCGACACCACCGAGCCACCGGATCCACACAACCCGGCGCCGTTCCCTACGAGCCCGAGAAAAGGCTCTGTTGTCCAATGATCTCCGCTGAAGGCGCCGGGCGCGAGCAAATCGTCTCGAGGGATCTGCACGACGACATCCTGGGTAGAGTCGTCCTGATACGTAAACGTCACCAGGTAGCTGGCGCGTGCGGTAGCGCTCGTGCCCTCACGGCTCCCGCCCGTCAGGAACATCACGCGTTCCACGACATTGCCATCGTCAACGTTCGGCATCGTGATGCTCACACCGGTGGGCAGCGTAGCATGCTCATTGGACGCCGAGATCCACGGACCCACATCAAACCTACCCCCTCCGATGACCAACGGGTCCGGGCTGGTGAGGTGGGCGTCATTGTCGCCGGTGACGGGGTCGTACACCAGGCAGGCGTCCGTGCTGGTAAACAGGTTCTCCACGTCTTTGTCGACCCGAAGGTCGAACATCCACGTGTCGAGATCGAGCACCTCCGTGATCGTGTCCCGCACGCGGTGCGCGTCCGGCTCGTTCTGGAACGCGTCGCAGTGACCACCGGGTGCCTCCGACCAGGTGACCTCCGCCGGCCCGACGGTGTGGTTGGCGCGCAGCTCACGGAAGGCCCGCACCATCGACGGGCCCGCGAGCCCCTCGTCCCCTTCGGTGTTCGCGAAGAACGCCATCGGGTAGGGCTGCGCCCAGTCTGCCGCCGGGATGGACTGCAACGAGCTGTCCGTCAGCACCGTGAGAGGGTCGTCCGTCGCGAACGATGGGACCGATGGGCACCCCAGCGCGCTGTTCGGCAGCCGGTGAACCCCGTTGACGAACCGCCACGACTGTACCGCTCCGTAGGGGATACACGAAGGGTCCAACTCGTCGTTGCAGAACGTCGCCGTCGCCAGCCGCGCCCCGCCGTACGTGGTGACGTCGGCCGGCGCCACCGGAAGCTCGTAACTCACCGGCATCCGCCCGCAGCCCGCGTTGATGTCCCACATCGGCGGGCCACCCACGAAGACCTGGAGGGCGAAGAAGTCCTGGTCGTGCCACAGCGGACCGCCGAGGGTGGCAAGACACCCCATGCTGCACCCCACCGTCACGATCTCCTGCCCCGGCTCCGCGAGGTGCTCCCGCACCCAGTCGACCACCGCGGACACTCGCGCCGTCAGCTCCTCGTAGCTCGCCGGTGCGTTCGACGATCGAGACTGCCAACCTCCCGCCCACTCGCCGGTCGGTTGAGGGTGGATCGGCATCGCCGTCTCGAAGTCGATCACCGCCGTGTCGGCGTCGGCCCGGATCTCGAACCACTGGCGGATCGACTCAGCAGCCGCCAGCCCGCCGTCGCCGCCAGCCCCCGGGATGACGACGATCATCGGCCCAGAACCGCCGGTATCTGTCGGATCGCCGGTGTACTGCACCCGGACCCCTACCCCATCGACGACCGCAGCGACCCGGCGCATGGTGAACGCGTCGAGCGTGCTCGTGCTCGCGTTCCATCGATGGTAGCCCCGCTGCTCCACCACGCCGGTCTCTGCCGAATACGAACACCCCTCCGGACTTCCGACGCACGCCACGTTGCACTCGAACACGACGTAGTTCAGGTCGCGAGACTCGTCGAGAAACCCGCCGTTGAGGCCCTCGATGACGCGAACGTGCTGGTCGGTCCACAGCAGGTTGTCGGCCTCGTCATACCAGGACGCGTGGAACGGGTTGCACGGGTTGCCGGGGATGTCCTCTTCCAGATCTCCCGAGGCGTCCAGGCCGCAGACCGCCGGCAGCAAAGGAAACGGCGGTGGGAGGCACTGGGTCACCGAGCTCGCAACCGGTGGGACGATCGCCCGAGCGTCGGTCGCGATCACTGAGCTGAGCAACGCGGCCGCGGCGAGCGGCGAGCGGCGCATCCCTTCCTCCAACACATTCAGTGTGCCACAGGAGACGGCCGCGTGCAACTCCAGACAGGACGATCGGGAACATCAGGCCGCACAATCGAGCGGGCGTCCCGCGGATCGGTGGGGCATCGGCCACTTTGGCGGCGTAGCCGCGTGGTCGACTACCTTCGATCCGCGGCCCGCCGAAGCGTACGCCACGACCGAATCCAAGTCCCGCGGGCGCGGCCGCAGCTCGGCCTTCAGGCTCCAACGCCTCGTTCGCGTCCGGGGGGCCGCGCACCGACGGAGCCACGCCAAGCACGTCGAGGTCGAGGATGGGAACTACGCCAGCCCTATCGACCCCGAAGACGACGCCCGGTGGCGGCGCGGCCCTGTGGACCGTCACCCGACGACGCGCCCCTTCCACCGGGCCTTGCCGCGCGTCGTCGCGATCGCCGAGTCCACGAAGATGCCCAGCACGAGCACGTTCCCGGGGAGGTGCAGCAGTTGGCCCATCAGCCGGGGCTGGTGGAACACCGTGTCGAGGTAGGCGCGTAGCCCCTGTTGGCCGAACACCGAGACGGCCGCGAGCGCCCCCCACCACCCAGGGACCACCCCCAACAACGCCGCCAGCACCACCGCGTACGGGCCGATCACCGCGCCCAGCGACGCGAGCACGATCAAGCCGAGCAACCCCCAGCTCCGGTGAATGCCGACGAACAGGTTCTTGCGCCACCCACGCCACGCGTCGGCGCCCGACTGGTACATCCGGCAGGCGTACAAGCGCTGCATGTGGACCAGCCGCAGCACCCGGCCCGACTCCTTGATGCGTCGGGCGAACGCGACGTCGTCGACCACGTCACCTGCGACCGCCCCGTGCCCGCCGAGCGCGTGCCACACCCCGGGCGCGAACAACAAGAACTGCCCGTTCGCGAGGGCCTTCTTGGGCTTCTCGGGGTCGTTGACCTCGGCGAGCGGGTTCGCGGCCAGGATCATGCCCCCGACCGCAGGCTGGATCAGCCGCTCGCCCAGGCTGCCCACCACCATCTCGCCGAACCCGGAAACCAGATCCGCCCCTTCGCGCGCCGCGTAGGCCACCGCCCGGGAAACCGCCTCGGGCGCGAGCCGCACGTCGGCGTCGATGAACAGCAGCCACCGCCCGCGCGCCGCCCGGCCCGCGCGCTCACACGCCCACGGCTTGCCCAACCACCCGTCCGGCAACGGACCTCCACCGCCGGTGATCACACGGAGCCGCGGATCGTCGATCGCCGCCAGCACGCCGCCGGTGCCGTCCGTCGACCCGTCGTCGAGCACCACCACCTCGACGTGCCGGTGGTCCTGCGCGAGCGCTGACGCCACGGCAGCGCCGATGTTGTGCACCTCGTCGCGGGCGGGGATCACGATGGAGACGAGGTCGTCGAGGGGGGTGGCCGGATCGTCGGGGGTCACACGCCACGTGTTCGCGGTGACCCGCCGCACCGCCGACGCGAGGCCGCCCATCCACATCAGGCCGCCCAGCCCGAGCCACGCCGCCGCGGCCACGTCAAGCGTGTTCACGTCCACCCCCCAACCAGGCGGTCCAGCTCGTCGCCGTGCGCCAGCACGGGGTCCTTGACTTGCCCCTCCGCGGCGCCCGCCGCCAGCCGGGACGCGCGCACCCGCGCGAACGTGCCGTCCGGGACCCGCTCCGCGACCGCCGCGGCGAGACGGAACGTGGCACGCTTGCCCGCATACTCAGGGTTCAACGCGCATAGCGCACGCTCGAACGCGGCGGCGGCCAGCGCTACGTCCCCGGGCCCTTCGAGCAGCAGCACGTACACCGGCACCTCGGCGAGCCGGACACCGACCGAGAACCCGGTGGCCCACGCCGCCGCGCCCCGAGCCGCCTCGACCACCTGCTCGGCCGTCACCTTCTCGCCAACGACCGACAGCACGTCGCGCCCCTTCCGCAAGAACCGCAGCACGGGCAAGCGGCCGAGGTGGCCTTCGACCCGCACGACGTCGTTGAGATCGTACCGCAGCAGGCCCGCCACGGTGCTGATGACGAGCCGGTAGCTCGCTCCGGCCTCCGCCTCGTGCAGCAGCACCGGGTCGCCCCCACCCTCGGGCACCAGCTCGACGAACGGCCCGTCCGCGAACGCGGCCCCACCCCACCACGAGCTGTGCAACGGCACCGCGAACGTGCCCTCCGACGCGCTCACGCCCGGATCCCGCACCGGCACCCGAGCCCCGAGCGCCGCGGGCAGTCGATCCAAGAAGTACGGCGCCGCGCCCCCCTTCCAGCAGTTGATCGCCGCGAGACGCCACCGCTCACCCAGCCGCACCCCGTCGGGCAGCCGCGCCCGCCGCGTGGCCCACCACAGCCGCCACCGCGTCGACGCCGCCAACCCGGCCGCCGGACCACGCCGCAAGGTGCCGTCGGCGCAGTCCGCGGTCAGCTCCTCGCGCCAGCGATCGAACAGTCGGCAGGTCGCGAGGATCGAGCTTGGGTTCGCCGTCGTCCATGTGCGGACGTCCGCCGACAGCGCAAGCCGGAGCGCGACGTACGACCGCACCTCGGCGTCCTCGATCTCGTGCACCCGCGCCGGCACCGCGTAGCGCGCGCGCACGATCCACGGCTGGGCCGCCGCCATCCGCCCGGTGTTCGAGCCGTAGGGCAGCCCGCCCCGCGTGACGCCCTCGTCGACCGGGCCGACCCCGACGAGCGCCTTGCCGTGGATCACCTCCTCCTGCTCCTGCACCATCGCGGTGACCCACAGCGCCTGCGCCGCCGACACCTGACGCGCCCACGCGTCGGTGACGGGCAGGAGCTTCGGACGACCCGTCGTACCTGACGTCTTGACGAACCGTCGCACGGGGTCGGCGACGAGCACCGACGACGCGCCGTCGGCCATCCGGTCGAGCGCGTCCGCGAACGCCTCGAACGGGCGGATCGGCGCCGCCGCGCGCAGATCGGCGACCGTGCGCACCGCCGCGAGCCCGAGCGCTCGCGCCTGCTCGGTGCCGGCGACCGCCGTGAGCACCCGCGCCAGCGCGCGCTCCTGCGCCGCCCTCGGGTCCAGCACCGAGGCCTCGAACGCCCGAACGGCGTCGATGTTCGCGCCACGAAGCAGCCGATACGGCCCGTTGCCGCGGTCCGGGAACCCCACGGCGGCCCAGCCGCCGGGCAACGACGCCCCGGGGTTCGACGACACGACGGGCACGAGCGACGACACCCGACCGGCTATCCCCGCCGGAGGCGGCCTCACAAGCCCGCGCCTCCGAACCGACGTACGCGACCACGCGCGGGGTGGCTACACGGACCGGCCGCGGGCTGCTATAGGCGGCCGGTCGATCGTGCCGTGTCCCGGCCGATCCAGGCGAGAGGATGGCGATGCGGACGGGCGACACGATCAGCGAGGGCGGGCGCACCTGGACCCTCGGGCAACGCATCGGCCGAGGCTCGTGGGGCATCACGTGGGAGGCGTTCGACCGCGAAGGGCACCGCACGTACGCCAAGGTCCCGTTCCGCACGTCCGACGGCACCGCGGACCACCCGATCGCGGCCGAGGCCGCCGAGAAGTGCACCGCGATCGTTCACGAACAAGCCGCCGCCCTGCGCGGGTCTCCGGCCTGGGCCCCGCGGATCGAAGCGGTCGCCCGCGGCGTCGACGGCACGCCCGCGCTCGTGCTGTCCGGCTACCACACCCTGGCGTCCCGGCTCGACAGCGGCATGCCGCTGCGCGAGGCGCTCGAGGTCGTGCTCCGGGTCGCGCGCACGCTCGAGAAGGCGGGGCGCGTCCACGGGAACATCCGTCCGTCCAACATCTTGCTCGACGACCGCGGCCACCCGTACCTCGCCGACCCGTCCACCGAGTCGTGGGTCGCGCTGCGGGCCCTGGTGGCGCACTCCGCGGGCCGGGAAGACTACGCACCCCCCGAAGGTGGCCCGCCAACCGCTCGATTCGACACCTGGGCGCTCTGCCGCGTGCTCCACCGGGTGATCCTCCACGGCGACGGCCAGACCCGCCATGAGATCCCGCGGGGCGGCCTCGGCAAGGTCGAGCTCGCCCACCTGCGGGACCGCGCGCTGGCGCGCCTCGAGGCCGCGGGGGCGAACAAGCGGTTCACCAGCCGGTTCGCCGATCGCCTGTGCTCGTTGCTCAACCGCGGGTTGTCCGGGCCGACCACCCCGTCGCCGCCGTACCGCTTCGACAGCGCGCGCGAGCTCGCGGACCGGCTCTCCGAGGTCGTCGCGCTCGCCACCCCGCGGGTCGACTCGGTCGGGCGCGTGCTGCCGGCCCCGGAGGCGAAGGGCGGCGTGTTCGTCGGGGGGCACCCCATCAAGTTCTCGGTGTCCACCAACTGCACCGAGGGCGTCGGGGTCGACGACGTGGTGTGCGGCGTCAAGCTCGTCGACGTCGACAAGCCCGACGCCGGGCGCGTCCGCGCCGACGGCCTGCAGTACACGGCGTCGACGCACCCCTCCGGCCGGATGCGGTTCGACTTCGTCATCCCCGAGATCCCGCCCGGCCGGTACGACGTCACCGCGGCGTTCGCGATCAAGGACAGCGGCGGCGCGCCGACCGTCGCGCAGGGCCGCGTCGAGGTCCGGCCGCCGCCGGGGTGGGTGCCGTCCGAGCCGGCCGCCGAGCCGTCGAAGGCCACGCCCATCGCGTTCCCGTCGCGGCCCGCGCCGATGGCGGAGCCCGAGGTCATGCAGCTCGAGGGCTACGAGCCCATCACCGAGGCCCCTCCGACGAGCCCGTCAGACAACGTCGTGTCGTTCGTCCCGCTGCCGATCGCGCCCGGCGCCGACACCGATCCGGACGAGCCCGTCGAGGTCGACGTCGAGATGGACCCGTCCACGGGCGGCGCGCTCGACGACAGCGACTCCGAGGTGCTCGCGGCGTCCGCCACCACGCCGATGGGCGTCGCGATCGATCACGACCGCGCCACCGAGCCCGCGTACGAGCAGATCCGCGTCGCGCCGATCTTCGACGACTTGCCCGCGCCGCGGATCGCGCGCCCGGGCGCCGCCGACGAGCTCCCCGAATACGAAGACGCCCCGCCGCAGGTGCGCGCGTCCAGCCCGATCGAGCGGGTGATCGACCTGCTCAAGGCCGACCCGTACACCACCTTCATGGCGGCGGTCGTCATCGGCCTGATCGTCGTGCTCGTCGGCATCGTCGCGGCGAAGGCCTTCGGCGGCTGACGCGCGGGCCCTTGCCCTCTGGATCGGCCCGGTTAATGCCCCGCCCCTTTGCCCGGAGGCTCCATGCAGGTCACGCTCGGCTCAACGCTCCCGAACGAGGCCGTCGCGGACCTCGTCGTCCTCGGTGTCGGTGAGGCGATCCGATCCGAGCTCGCCGACCTCGACGCCGCGCTCGGCGGTCAGCTCATCCCGTGGGTCACGGCGCGTAAGTTCACCGGCGCCGAGGGCGCGTCGTTGTTGGTGCCTACCTTCGGCCGCTGCGCGAGCGCCGCGATCCTGCTGGTCGGCCTCGGCAAGCGCACCGAGCGTGCGTTCCGCGTCGCGGCGGGCAAGGTCGGCCGCGAGGCCCGCGCGAACGACGCGAAGCACGTCGCGGTCAGCTTCCCCGGCGTCGCCGGCCGCGCCGCTGCGGTCGTCGACTGGATCGCCGCCGGAAACTACGCGTACGAGCGCTACAAGCCCGCGAGCGACGTCACGTCGGCCATCGAGCGCCTCGATCTGCTGGGCGCCGACGTCAGCGCCGCCGATCTCGAGCGCATGGCGGTCATCGATCGGCACCGCGCCTGGGCGCGCGACGTCGTGAACGCCGCCCCGAACGACCTCTACCCCGAGGTCCTGGCCGCCGAGGCGGAGAAGCTCGGCGCGCTCGCCAGCGTCACCGTCGAGGTGTGGGACGTTGCCCGCCTCGAAGCCGAGCGTTGCGTGGGTGTCCTGGCCGTCGGGAAGGGCTCGGACCGCCCCCCGCGCATGATCAAGGTGTCGTACCGGCCGGAGAACGCGCGCGGCAAGGTCGCGCTCGTCGGCAAGGGCGTCACCTTCGACTCCGGCGGCTTGTCGCTCAAGCCGTCCGCGTCGATGCAGACGATGCGGTGCGACATGGCCGGCGCGGCCACGGTCCTCGCCGCTGTCGGCGCCGCCGCCGAGCTCGGCTTGCCCCTCGCGATCGACTGCTGGGTCGCCTCGGTAGAGAACCTGGTCAACGGGATCTCGTACAAGCTCGGCGACGTGCTCACGTACGCGAACGGCGTCACGGTCGAGATCCACAACACCGACGCCGAGGGCCGGCTCATCCTCGCCGACGCCCTGATCCACGCCTCCCGTGAGCCCGGCGTCACGCACATGATCGACGCGGCCACGCTCACCGGCGCGTGCGTGTTGGCGCTCGGGCCCGACTTCACCGGGTTGTTCACGGCCGACGACGCGCTCGCCGCTCAGCTCGCTACCGCGGCGCGGGCCGCCGGTGAGGGCCTGTGGCGGCTGCCGCTGCACGCGCCGTACAAGGCGTCGCTCAAGGGCGACTGGGGCCAGATCAAGAACATCGGCGCCCGCGACGGCGGGGCGTCGGTGGCCGCGTCGTTCCTCGAGCACTTCGTCGGGGAAGACATCGCGTGGGCCCACCTGGACATCGCGGGCTCGGCGTTCT
>CAIUDO010000259.1 GCA_903897935.1 uncultured Pseudomonadota bacterium | reverse complement strand
GCCTACTACGGGCCGTTCCGCGACGCCGCGGACAGCGCCCCGCAGCACGGAGACCGCCGCACCTACCAGATGGACCCGGGCAACGGCCGCGAGGCCATGCGGGAGATCGCCCTCGACATCGAAGAAGGCGCCGACATGATCATGGTCAAACCCGGCATGCCATACCTGGACGTGCTGGCGCGCGCCCGCGACCGGTTCGACGTGCCGCTCGCGGTGTACCAGGTGTCTGGTGAGTACGCCCAGATCTGCGCGGCGGAGCAGAACGGCTGGATCGACGGGGATCGTACGGTGTTGGAGAGCCTCGTTGCGTTCCGCCGCGCGGGCGCCGACGTGATCCTGACCTACTTCGCGCGCCGCGCCGCGCGGCTGCTCGCTGGCCGTTGAAGGTACGGCTGCTCCTCGTGCTGGTCGGCTGCGACCGGGAGGGGGACTCCGGGTTGCCGGCCGTGCAGGCCTTGTCGGTAGACGTCGGAGCGTCGATGCCGACCGTGCTCGTCGCGACGTGGCTGCAAGGCGCGCCGGGCCCGGTCCGGGTCGCGTACAGCGTCGACGACGGGGAGTGGCGGTCGACGCCGCCGCGCGTCGCCAGCGTCGGCCCGCAGCGTGAGCTGTTGCTCGGGTTGCCCGCCGATCACGACGTCGAGGTCCAGGTGCTAGTCGGCGCCGACGAGGTGGTCGCCGCTGCGACGACCGGCCGCACCGGCTCGCTCGATTCGTCGTTTCCGCTGCCCTCCTTGATCACGTACGATCCCGACCGGGCGTCGCCGGAAGGCTTCGTGCTGGGCAGCCTCAACCGCGAAGACGGCGGCTGGATCAACGGGACGTACTACGTCTTCATCCTCGACCGGCGTGGGCGCGTGGTGTGGCTGCGCGAGACGCCCGACGGCCACTGGTCGTTGTACCCGCGGCCGTCGCGCGACGGGACGCACCTGATCCTCGACGAGTCCACGTACTGGTCGGACGCCCGCGACGCGAGCGGCGGGTTGCTGCATCGGACCACGATCGACGGCGCCTCCTACGCCTCCGTCGAGGTGCCCGGCCTGCACCACGCGTGGGACGAGCTCCCGGACGGCACCATCGTGTGGGGTTCGGTGCAGGCGATGGGCGCCGAGCGCATCGACGCGCGGCGCCCGGACGGCCCGATCGAGACGCTCTGGCGCTCGGACGAGTACTTCGCCAGCCTCGGGCTGATCACGTACGCAGAGTCGAACTCCGTACAATATGACGAGGTATCCGACTCGATCCTCATCTCATTCTATACGAACAACACCGTCGTGGAGGTCGACGCGACGACGGGTGAGGGTCGTCGCATGTTCGGCGCGCTCGCGGGCAGCTACGCGTTCGTGCCGCCGGAAGCCCAATTCGTCTGGCAGCACGCCGCCAATTTCACGCCGGACGGCAACCTGCTCGTCAGCGCGCACCCGCCGGACGGCGTCAAGGAGCAGCGCGCCTGGGAGTATCGGGTCAACGACGGCGATGGAGCGCTCGAGCTGGTGTGGGCGTACGGAGAGGGCACGGGCCTGTTCGCGAGGACAGCCGGCGAGGCGTTCCGCCTCCCGAACGGCAACACGCTGATCAACTACGGTGCGTCCGCGCAGATCCGTGAGGTGACCGCCGGCGGCGACGTGGTGTGGGACGTCGATTGGGACGGAGAGCGCCTGATCGGGCACACCACGCTGCTCGGCGATCTGTACGACTTCACCGGGCGTGGGCCCGAGGCACCGGCATCCGGGCCCATGCGTCATCGGTGAGGCTGCCGAGCAACAGCCACCCGTCGCGCTCCTGAACGCTCGTCACGACGGAGATATCGGCGCCGGTTGGGTCGAAGACGTCGACGCGCACGACGCCGTCGCGGTCGATCCCGATCACCCGCGAGGTGCGCGCTGGCGCCGGCTGCAGCGCCTCGGGCAGCACCCCCAGCCACGCCCGTGCGCGCGGCGCCCCCGCGAGGGCGTCGACGATCGGGTTGCGTGGGCTCGCGACCGCGATCCAGAACAGCTCGGAGCCCGCCGAGATGCCGTCGGGGAAGCCCGGGAGGTCATCGATGAAGATCTCGTTCGTTCCAGCTTTGGGGCCGTCGAGCCACACGCGACGGACCCGGTACCGCGCCGTCTCGTTGACGAGCACGAACGCGCCCTCGGGGTCGACGGCGACGCCGTTGGCGAACGCGAGGTCGACCAGCACGTCGACCGCCCGCTCGGTGCGTGGATCCCATCGGCACAAGCGGCCGCTGGGGCGGTTCTCGATGAGGTCGGACTTCCAGTGGGTCTGCGGGTGCCGCTGCGAGGCGTCGGTGAACCAGACGCCGCCGCGCGCGTCGGTCTCGAGGTCGTCGGTGAACACCAGCGGGACGCCGCCGCACTCGGTCGCGAGCGTGGTGATCCCGCCGTCGGGAGCCACCCGCAGCAGCCCCTTGAACGCGTCGGCGACCAGGATCGCGCCCGGGATCGAAGGATCGGGGTGCAGGCCGAGCGGCCGACCGCCCGTCTCGGCGATCGTGCGCCACCCGCCGTCGGCGGCACGCGCCACCAGGCGGCCATCGGCCAACCCGGCGATCTCGGTGCCGTCAGCGAGCCGCTCGACGTCTTCGGGCCCGTGCCCGTCCGGCAGATCGACGCGCGTCGCGCCGGGCCACGCGGTCGGGGTGAACGCCGGCGCGCGCGGAGGCGGCAGGGTCCACGCCTCCGGATCCGTCGGCAACGGGG
>CAIUDO010000258.1 GCA_903897935.1 uncultured Pseudomonadota bacterium | reverse complement strand
GCGGTCAGCGGTCAGCCCGGTCAAAGCCATGCATCGCTCAGCGGCGGCCGACCGGGTTGTTCGCGTTCAGGTGAAGGTCGGTTGGGTCACCATCGCGCCATTGTCAAGCTGAAAGCTGATGACTGATGGCTGATGGCTCGGCCCTGCGCTTGTTTGGGGGCTAGCTAATCGCTGGCGCCCTCGGCGAGCCACGCGTCGACCTCCTCCGCGTACTTCGCCATCTCCCCGACCGCCTCGTTGACCGCGTACGCATCTGGCACGTCCAGCCCGATGAACTCGGCCTCCACCCAGAACGTCTCGAGGCGGCGCGCCGAGCCCTGCACGTCCCACAGCACCTGCACGGCGTACTGCTGGTCGACGCGCACCAGGTCGGTGTTGAACAACACCCCGCCCGGCACCAGCGACCGCCCGAGCACGAACGGCGCGCCAGAAGGGCCGGTCACCCATGCGTATTGCTGGATCAGCCGGCGCGTGGACTCACCAAGCAGCGGCACCGACGCGCCCTCGTCGGCCTCCATCTCGAACGTCTCGCACGCCTGGGACAAGAAGCACTCGAGGTCGGTCGCTTCGACGATCTCGAACGACGTCGTGTGGTCGTAGATCTCCCACCGCTCGGGCCACGTCGCCGCTCGCAGCACGCCGTCGAGGTCGTGCGTGTACGCGATCTGCCCGACCGCGCCGACGATCCCGTCGACCGGCGGCGCGTCCACCCCGGCCGCCTCGATGTCGAGCGTGGTCAGGCCGGTGACCCGGAGGCCGTCGACGAGCGCGTCCTCGTTGCGCTCGGCGAGGTCGAACACGCTGGCCCCGACCTCGGCGCGCACGTCAGGGTCGTCGAAGCCGGCGAACGCGTAGACGACGAGGTCCTCGAGGGTGTCGGGCGCGTCCGTCACCTTGCACCCGCTGAACAGCACGAGCACGAGCGCGCTCGCAGCGACGCGTCCGCGCCGCGCCCGACCGGCGACGGCTTGAACGGGCGGGTGGTGATCAGCGAACAACGTCCGGAGCATGCCTGAAGGATAGCAGGTCAGTGCGGGCCGTAGCGCGCGTCGTCGGCGAGCTTGGGCAGGTCCCCACCGGGCGGGCGGTAGCGCACCGCCTCGTCGGCTTCGAAGCGCGCGAGCAGCGCGTCGACGATCGCCTCCTTCTCGGCCATCTCCTTCATGCGACGGTTGAGCCGGCGCCGCGCGGTGATGACGGCGGCGAGGCCCGCGACCCCGACGAACGCCCACCACAGCTCGCCCGAGCCGAGGAGCGCGAGCCATCGCGGCGCCCCCGGCACCTCGAGGGTGTCTTGCCAGCGCTGCTCCAGCGTCGCGAGGTCGTCGCCGGTCGCGGCGCGCAGGGCGGCGGCCGCCGACGCCCCGCCGGCCATCTCCCGCAGCACCACCCGCAGCGCCTCGTCGCCGTGCGCCTCGCGGATCCACGCCACGAAGTGCGCGCTCTGCGCGTACGCCAGCCGCGCGCGGCCGGCCTCGGACGGGAACCCGCGCATCAGCGACTCCACGCTCGGCACCATGCCGGCGCTCACCCCGCGCGCGAGGACCACGCCGTCTTCGGGACCGAGCTCCCCGGCGAGCACCTGCGCGAGCCCCTCTTGCAGCCACGCCGGCGGGCTCTTCGCGCCGAGCGCGCGCCCGACGAGCACGTGCACCAGCTCGTGATCCAGCACCTGCTCGAGCGGCGCCTGGTTCGGGCCGCCGGCGCGCGGGCTCTTGAGGTAGACGAGCCCCTGGCGCGGCCACGCCGTGCCGCCGGCCCAGTCGGGCGGGACGCCGGGCTGCATCGTCTGAAACTCGGCTTGCGACCCGGCGACGAACACGTCGATCGGGCCGCCGATCGGCACGCCGAGCGCCGTCGCGAGCTCGGGCAGCCGCTCGGCCGCGTGGCGCGCCAAGGCCACGAGGACCGCGCGGTCGTCGTGCCCGCCGTGCACCTGCGCCGCGATCCCGTCGACGGTGACGTAGTGCTCGGGGATCACCCCCATCGGGGCGTCCAGCACGACGTCTTCCGGCGGCACCGACCAGTCGGCCGCCCGCGCGGGGCTCACGACGGCCATCCAAACCACGACCAACACCCATCGGAGGAGCATCATCATGGGGCCCACCTGGATCCGACGGCTCCCCGGGGCAAGGGCGCCCGCGTTGGCCGCCCGTTTCGTGACGGACCGAGACGCGGCGACACCGACCGTGCACGAAGCATGAGAAAGGAGATAACCGAGCTGCAGGAGCTACCCCATGCGTCAAGTCATCGTCTCCCTGTTGCTTACCGCCTCGATCGCCTGCAACAAGCCCACGACCGAGACCGGCGGCCCCACCACGCCCGGCACCACGCCGTCCGGCCCGGAAGACGCCGACAACGACGGCGTGAACGCCGGTGATGACTGCGACGACGCCGATCCGAACGTGTTCCCCGGCGCCACCGAGGTCTGCAACGACGTAGACGACGACTGCGACGGCGATCCCGACGACGGCCTCATCCGCGACTACTGGGCGGACGACGACGGCGACAGCTACGGCGGCGGCGCCCCCACCGCCACCTGCGCGCCCGACGCCGGCTGGGTCGATCGCGGCGGCGACTGCGACGACGGCGCGGCGACGGTCTACCCGGAGGCGCCCGAGCTGTGCGACTCCGTCGACAACGACTGCGACTCGGAGGTCGACGAGGACCAGCAGCTCTGGTTCGTCGACGTCGACGGTGATGGCTACGGCATCGATGGAACCGAGGTCCTCGCGTGTGAGGCGCCTCCAGGCACGTCCCCGGCGGGCGGCGACTGCGACGACAACAACGACGCCGTGAGCCCGGGCGCGCCCGAGCTGTGCGACGACTTCGACGTCGACGAAGACTGCGACGGCCTCGTCGACGGCGACGACCCGTCGACCGCCCTGGAGACCCTCACCGAGGTGTGGCCCGACGCCGACCGCGACGGGTACGGCGAGGCCGGCGCGGCCTCTTCGCTGGTGTGCGACGTCGAGCCCACGCAAGCCACCAACGCCGACGACTGCGATGACGCCCTCGGCTCGGTCAACCCCATCGCGATCGAGCGCTGCAACACCGTGGACGACGACTGTGACGGCACGGTCGACGAGGATCCCGCCGACGGCACGCCCTACTACGCCGACACCGACGCCGACGGGTACGGCGACCCCGACGTGTTCGTGATGTCGTGCGCGTCCCCCGTCGGCTACGTCGCGCGCGGCGACGACTGCGACGACGCAGATCCCGAGGTCACGAGCTGCGGCCCGGTCGACATCGACCGCTCCGGCTCGTACACCGGCACGCTGTACGGCGTGCTCACCGAGCTGTCGTTCGGCGTCACCGACACGTGCAACGTGCCGTTCAACACGTTCACCGTTGATGAAGCGGCCACCCCGCAGATCCGCGGCAACGCCACCTGCGTCGTCGAGTTCACCATCTTCGGCGTCAGCTTCACCGAGACGAAGACGGTGCTGATCTCGGGCAGCATCGTCGCCGACCCGGACATCGAGGGCTCGTTGGTCGTCGACGGCATCTCCGAGCCGTACACCGGCTCGTTCACCGGCCCCGACACGCTCTACGCGCCGATGACCGGCGAGTTCGACATCTCGGGCTTCACGGTCACCTTCGACGGGTACTACTCGGTCAGCCGTTGAGCGGCGCGGCGCGGCGGCGGGCTGGATGGTCCGCCGGGCGCCGTATACGCTGACTCTAATGGAGCCTTCTTCTTCATCGGGCATCCGAGCGGGCAGCGTGCTCGGCAGCTACACGCTGACCGGGCCGCTCGGCTCGGGCGGCAACGCGTCCGTGTGGCGCGCGACCGCGTCCGACGGGACCGAGGTGGCGGTCAAGGTCCTGACCACGCTGCGGGTGCACGGTCAGGAGCGTCAGCGGTTCCGGCGGGAGTACGAGGCGGTTCGCTCGATGGACCACCCGAACGTCGTGAAGGTCTTCGAGGCGGGGGTGCACCAAGGGGCGCCGTGGATCGTGATGGAGATCCTGCCCGGCAACGACCTCGAGCAGCGGGTCGCTACGTGGCAACGGTCGCCTCAGGTCGACCGATTTGCCGAGATCGAGCGCATCTTACGGGGGCTGTGCGCAGGCTTGCACTACGTGCACCAGCGCGGCTTCGTGCATCGCGACATCAAGCCCAACAACATCCTGCTCCGCGCCGACGGCTCCCCGGTGCTGTCTGACTTCGGCTCGGTCAAAGCTACGAACGCGGCGAACACCCAGCTCACGCAGTTCGGCCACCTGATCGGCACGGTGGCGTTCATGGCCCCCGAGCAGATCGACAACGACCAGAGCGTCGACGCGCGGGCCGACCTCTACTCGTTGGGCGCGGTGCTCTACACGATGCTCACGTTGCGTCGCCCGATCGAAGCCGAGACCATCGCCGGCTTCCTCGCCCGGCACCTGACGGAGGTGCCCCGCCCGGCGAACCAGGTCGACCCGTTCGTGCCCACGCGGTTGTCGCTGATCTGCGAGCGCCTCCTGCGTAAGGAGCCGTCCCAGCGGTACCCGTCGGCGCTCGCCGTGCTCGAGGCGCTCGATCGCGACGTCGTCGCCGAGGAGGCGCCGCTCCGCGGGCGCGACGCCGAGATCGGGTGGTTCGCCCGTCGGGTGCGCGGGGGCCCCGGCCTCGTCGTGGTGAGCGGGCCGCCCGGCTCTGGCCGCACGAGCGTGGTCGGCGCGATGGCCGAGGTAGCGCGTGGCCAGGGGGCGCGGGTGGTCGCCATGCGGGGCGGCCCAGGGCTGCCGCAGCGGCTTGCGGTCGAGCTCGTCGAGGCGGCGGCAGCGGCTGGCCGGGCGAGCGACCCCTACCCGGTGCTGCTGGTCATCGACGACCTCGACCGCACGCCGCCACTGGAGCTTTCGGAGG
Source organism: uncultured Pseudomonadota bacterium (assembly GCA_903897935.1). GTDB lineage: Bacteria > Myxococcota_A > UBA796 > UBA796 > CAIUDO01. The sequence goes on along the minus strand of CAIUDO010000258.1, from coordinate 1,698 downwards.
CGATCCGCTTGGTGCGCCCTCGGTTGTTGCAGCTCCTGGTGCTCGCGTCCGGCACCTCGGGCAACCCGGACGTCGCGGCGCTCGCCGACGGGTCGTTGCTGGGGAGCAACGCCGATCTCGTCGAGCTGGAGCCCCTCGACGTGCGCGCGGTGGGGGCGATGCTCCGGGACCGTGGCGTGCCGTCGCCGCTGATCGGCCCGCTGTCGCGCCGGTTGACCGAGGCGTACCAGGGGCAGCCGCTCGGGATCGTCGGTCAGGTCGCGGCGCTCGTGGAGGCCGGCTGGTTGGTCACCGACGGCCCCGGGTATCGGTCAGCCCGCCCGCTCGACGCGTTCCGTAGCGAGCCGCTCCCGGTCGGCCGGCGCGAGCGCTCCGACGCGGAGGTCGTGCTGGGTGGGCTGCCGCCCGAGGCGCGGATGCTGGCCGAGGTGCTGGCGGTGATGGGGCGTCCGGTGGCGCCCGGGATCCTTGCCGCGTGTGGGCCTGGTGATCGCACGGCGGACGGCTTGTTGGTGCTGCGTCGCGCGGGGGTGGTGGCGTCGCGTGGGGTCGGCCCGGACGAGCTGGTGTCGTTCACGCGGCCCGCGCTCGCTACCGTGCTGCTCGACGGCCTCCCGCCGCCCCGTCGTCGCGAGCACCACGAGGCGCTCGCGCGGGTGTTGGCGGTGCGCCGTCGCCGCGACGCCCCGTCGGAGGTCGCGGACCACTACGCCGCCGCGGGCATGCACCGGGAGGCCGTCCCGCTGTACGTGCAGGCCGCCCGCCGCGCGGCCCGCGCTGGGAACCCGCACGACGTCGTGTCGATCTCGCAGCGGGCCCTGCGATCGGTCGCGGGCGCCTACGCCGACGACCCGGGGACCCGCAGCCAACACGAGCGGGGCCTCAACCTGCTGCTCGGCGACGCGTGGGTCGAGGTGGGCCGGGTCGACGAGGCGCTCGGGGTGCTCACCGCTGCGGCGACCGTCGCCGAGCAGGAGGGCGACTTCTCCGCGCTCGGTCGGCTCGCCAGCTCGATCGGTAAGGCATGGTACCGGAAGGGCGACGTGCCGTCGGCGCGCACGTGGCTCGAGCGCGCGCTCCGCCACTCGGAGCCAGGCGCCAACGAGCGCCACGCCGCGCTGCGGCTGCTCGCCGACGCCCACCTGCAGCTCGGGTCGCCGAAAGAAGCCGAGGCGCTGTGGTTGCAGGGGCTCGACGCCGCGCGCGCCGCTGGATCCCGCGACCAGGAGGCGCGGGCGCGGCGCGGGCTCGCCCACGTGCGCGCGATCGCCGGGCGGCTGGAGGAGGCCGCCGACCTGCTGGACGACGCGGAGGACCTGCTCGAAGTAGACGGAGATCCCCGGGTTCGCGCGAGCGTGATCGCGCGCTCGATCGAGCTCGACGCCGCCGCGGGTCGGGTCGCGGCCGGCCTGCACCGCTGTGAGCAGCTGCTCGGGATCGCGCACCGGGGTGAGCTCACGCCGCGCCTGGCCGAGGCCAACGCGATGGCGGCGTTGGTGCTGTCGGAGGCCGGCCGCTCCGAAGACGCCGCCAACAACGCGGCGAAGGCGCTGCGCTTCGCCGGCGCGGATCCGGCCGCGCACGCGGGCGCCGTGCTGCACGCCGCGCGGGTGCTGGTCGGGGTGCGCCCGCGGGACGCCGGCGCGGCGCTCATCGCGCTCGACGGCGCGCGGGGGCGGGAGCACACCGACGACCCGG
>CAIUDO010000257.1 GCA_903897935.1 uncultured Pseudomonadota bacterium | reverse complement strand
TGGCCGAGCTCGACGAGGCCGCCGGTGGGCCGGCCGTAGTACGCCAGAGACTTGCCGGCGGTGGTGGACCACAGCGACTCGTCTTCGGGCCGATACAAGGATTGATCTTCGAGCCCCCCGTCCACCTCCCACCAGAAGCCGTAGAAGTGGGCCGACAGGGGGTCGAGGGAGGCGTGGCAGGACTGGCACACGTCGGTGTCGGCGATGACGTCGTTCGGGTCCGCGGTGGTGAGCGCGTCGATCTGGGTGCGGGAGAACGACACCGGACGGGACAGGTAGTCGTCACACAAGAAGATGCGGGAGACCTGGTTCGCGCGGTGCCGGTTGCTGTTCACCCCCGCCGAGGGGTAACGCTGCCAGAGGGTGGTCGACGACAACACGCCCGCCATCGGCCGGCCGTCGCGGTAGGTGGCGGGGGTCCAGCCCGGCCCGTCGTCGACGCGGTCGAGGCCCCACATCGCGGCCACGATCGGGTCCGCCATGACGTAGTCGGCGGTCACCAGCTCCGTCCACGGCAGGTCTTCGGCGACGACGTGCCGCACGAGCGCGAGGGGCTCGTCGCCCAACGAGGCCGCGACCACCCGCGCGTCGACGCTGCCGAGGCCTGCTTCGGCCGGGTCGAACCAGGTGTCGCCGGTGCGGGTGAGGAACGAGGTGTTGAAGAGCTCGGCCATGCGGTCGACGAAGCGCGGGTCGTCGAGGTACCGCGTGACGTAGTCGTCGTAGAGGTCGGGGTGCTGCTCGATCGCGGTCAGCTCGTCCTCGCTGGGGTGGACCCCTCGAAGATCGACGGACAACCTGATGAGCTGGCCGCGCGGGGACAGCGGGATCGCGCCGGGGGCGGTGGCGGTCCCGTCGGGGACGCATGCGGCGGCGAGGATCAGCACGAGCAGACGTAGCGTCATGATCCCTCCTCGGTGACGTCGCGGCCAGCGGGCACGTACTCGGCGGGGTCGGGGGGGGTGAGCCAGGACCACAGCCCGTCGAAGTCGGGGCACACCACGAGCTGGGGCTGCTCGACGCCGCGGATGTAGAGGGTGCCGCAGCCGTCGCAGGCGCCGTACCCGCCGGGGTCGGCGCCCCCGGTGTCGGCGGCGTCGTCTTCGTAGCGGGGTTGGAACACGACGTCGTACCAGAACGCGTCGGCGTCGCGCACCGACAAGGTGCCGGCCGGCTCCAGCGTGCACGCGTCGGCGGCCGCGCCCCGCGCGCCGGTGAACGCGGCGTCGACCGCGAGGCTGTCGAAGCGATCGTGCAGTCGGTGCTCGGGAAGGTAGACGTTGCCGCGCACCTCGAGCGCGTCGACGTCGCCGCCGGTGGCGAAGAGGTACAGGTCGGTGCGCAGGCCACCGGGCACCGCGGCGTCGGGGCCCCACCCGAGGGTGCCGCCGAGCGTGGCGTCGACCGTGGAGGTGTAGGTCCAATGGTCGTATCCGGGCGCGACCGTGCGGTTGAGGGCGTCGTCGAGCGTGCCGTCGAGCTCGAGCAGGAGCGCGTCGCCGTCGGTGGCGGCGGCGTCGGCGCTCAAGGAGCGGCTGGCCGCAGTGGTGGCCCCCTCGGGCGTCGACGCGTCGCCAGTGACCAGCACCTCGGAGGTCCACCACGCCCAGCCGGAGAACGACGCGGCCTGGGCGGAGCAGGCGTCGGACCACGACACCCCGCCGTCTCCGGCGTCGGCGAGGGGGTCGTCGGGGGGGCCGAGGTAGAGGTCGGGGCAGCCCTGGGCTCCGAGCGCGAGCGCGGCCTCGTGGGCGGCCCACGGGGCGCGGGCGTCGATCGAGGCCGCGAGCGCGAGGGCGTCGGTGAACACGGCGTCCCATGCCACCCCCTCGATGTCCGGCAGGGGGAGGGTGGGGGCGGTGGTGATCGTCTCGAGCGGCCCCGAGTCGACGGGCGGCGGGGCGCCGCACGCCAGCAGCGTGATCAGCGCGGCGCTCACGAGTCCTCCTCCGGCACCACGACGCCCGCGGTGGTGGTCCAGGTCATCGTGACCACGTCGCCGTCGTGGTCCGCCGCGTACCACGGCAGCCACACCCCGGTCCCGCCGTAATCGAGAAGGATCGCGGCTGATCCCGGGTGGTAGCCGAGCACCCACACCGAACCATCGGCCGGGACGTCGGGGGCGCGGCAGCCGCTGACGTCTCCTTCGACCAGCGTGTGCGTGACCGCGAGGGTGACGAGGCAGCCCGCGCAGCCGGGCTCGACGACGTCGCCGCTGAGCCCGAAGGTGAGGCTGCACGGGTCGGGTGGGGTCGCGGTGTCGGGGGGCGCCGTGTCCTCCGGCGCCGAGAAGTCCCCGTCGACACGCTCGCGCACGGTGAGCGTGCCGGTCATCGTCGTGTAAGGGCCACTCGCAGGAGCCAGGCTCCACGTGCCTTCTTGAAGCGCCGTGATCGTGTGTGCGGGATCGCGGTCTCCAACCGCGCTCGCCGCGGTGTCGTCTACCGGGAAGACGACGAACCCGGTGTCCCCGAGGAACAAGCCTGTCTCCTCGGGCGGTAGCTGCGCGGACGACGCGGTCTCGCGTGGCGCCTCCAGCCCGCCACAAGCGAGCAGATGCGCCACGAACGTGGCGTTGAACATGGGATCCCCTGCGGCGAGCGCGGGCGGTTCGTGCTTCGTGTCACGACGATAGCGCTCGGCGCGGGGGGCGAGAAGGGGTGTTCTTCATTGTCCAAGATAAATGCGTGTTTTTCGCGCACAATGCGCGGTTCGGGCCCGGGTTGAGGTGGCGCGGCGCGGGGTTGGGCCCCCCTGAAAGTTTTTTTCCCACTGGGGCACCTTTCGACGACGACCCGAGTGAGCGTCTACGGACAAAGGCTTCTTTTCGACGTGTACGCCGCGCGCGCCACGCCCTGTGTCGGAAAGTGGAGGGTCGGACGGGGTCGGCGGCGCCACGTGGTACCCTGCTGCGCGGGACCGGTCCATCGTGGAGGTGTGCATGTTCGTGTTCGTGCTGGCTGCTTGGGCCTCCGCTGCGCAGCTCGTCGTCTCGCCGGGCGACGACCTCGCCGCGCTCACGACGTCGCTCGGGCCGGGCGACGAGGTCGTCTTCAACGAGGGGCTGTACTTCGTCGATGGCACGTTGGACTGGTCGCACGTCGGCACGGAGACGGAGCCGACCCGCCTGGTCGCGGCGACCGGCGGGTCGGTCGTGATCGAGCTGGCGTCCGGTGGGGCGGTGGTGTCGATGTTGGGCGCGCGGTTCGTCGAGGTGCGTGGCCTCACCCTCCAAGGAGTCGAGGGGCTGAACGCCGACGGGTTCGCGGTCTACGACGGCGAGGATCTGGTGTTCGAAAGCAACGTCTTACGAGGCCTCGGCGACGAGGGCTTCGACCTCGAGGGCTTCAACCAGCGGATCACCATCCGCGGCAACGAGATCGCGGAGTCGACCGGCGGGATGGGCGTGCAGCTCGGCTGCGACGACGCGACGTGCGCGACGTCGGAGAGCGTCGTCTCCGGGAATTGGATCCACGGGCTTGAGAGCTCGGGCGCGTGGGGGATCTACCTCGCGAACGGCTGCACCGGGGTCACGGTGTCGGACAACGTGGTGCACGACGTGGTCGGCGGCGGCATCCTGGCGGCGTCGACCGAGCACGGCGACGCGCACATCATCGAGCGCAACGCGGTGTGGTCGATCGGCTCCGAGGAGGTGACGGGGCGCGGGATCGCGCTGTCGGGGGCGGCGATCGTCCAGAATAACCTCGTGTTCCAGGTCACGGGCGACGGCGTGTGGACCGGCAGCGCGTCGACGCTCGAGGGCCTCGTGGTGTCGTTCAACACCGTCGCGGACACGGGCGGCTACGGGCTGTACCTTTCGGAGCCGTGGGCCGGGTTGCCGGGGATGGTCCTCGCGAACAACGCGATCAACAACGCCACCGGGTACGGGGCTCGTGCCCCGGATGAGGCGTTCGACGCGGGTAACCGCGTGGTCGGCAACCGGATCACCGGGCTCGTCGATGGGCTCGAGGGTGGCTTCGAGGCGGGTGGCGGCGCGCTCGACTTCGTCGACGCGGCCGGCTTCGACTTCTACCCGAGCGACGTGTCCACGCTGCGCGACGTCGCCGACCCGGCGGCGGACAGCTGGGTGCCCGCGCTCGACTTCAACAGCAGCCCGCGCGACGGGGCGGCCCCGGACGTGGGTGCCTACGAGTACGTCGGCGCGACGAACCCGGGCTGGTTGCCGGCGCCGGGCTTCAAGGGCACTGCGGTCGTCGATGGCGTGGTGGGGGCCGAGGTCGGAGGGTGTGGAGGGAACAAGTCGATGATCTTCGCGCCGCTGTTGTTGTTGCTGCGTCGGCGTCCTCCGCGCGGCCGCGACGCCGGCACCTGATCCCGCGGGTGCCAGGTCGTTCACATTCGGCATCGGGCGCGACCCGCGGGATGATCGTCGTCCTTCGCCGATTCGCGCCCACCCCCGAAAAGGGGTCAGGTCGATCACTTTCGCGAACGGGCCTGAACGCTGCTATACGTGGCGTTCGTCCGTGGCCGAACGGCCCTCGACAAAAGTGATCGACCTGACCCCTGGGAAGGGCGATCGCGGATCCGGCTGGTCCATCCCCCGTGATGGCGACGCCGGAATGTGATCCCTACGTCGCGCGCGTTCCTCGGCGATTAGCGGGACGCGTCTCCGACCGCGTCGGGCTCGATGTCGCAGCGCAGCCACTCGTCGAACAGCTCGAGCTCGAGCGCGCTCGGCCCGCCCCCGGGCGGCATCGTAGGGGCGTCGCCGAGGGCGCGGGCCCGCACCCGGTCGACCTGGTTGACCACCGCCTCGCGGGTGTCGAAGTCGACCGACAGCGGCGCCCCGTTGCGCATCGGCTCCGGCAACAACGAGCTGTGACAGCCGTTGCAGTGTTTCTCGAGGTGCCCCTGACCGAACGACGACCACGTCAGCGGGGGGTCGTGGGGGCAATCGGCGACCCGGGAGGGGTCCGCGGTGTCGCGCACGCCACACGCGACGAACACCATCGCGAACAAGCATCGGAGGGTGAGCATGGCCTCAGTGTACCACCGGTGTGCCCCCCGGGGGTACCCTCGTCGAGAGCAGGCGGATCAGGCCAGGTTATGGGCTGTGCTCGAAGGCGACGACCAGCCGGTAGGCGGGCGCCCCGATCCCGCGCGACAATGGGGCCCCCACGCCCAGCCGCACCCGTGTGTCGGGGCCGACCCCCACCCACCCGCCGACGATCCCCTCGGCGGCCCGCCCGCTCGCGCCGACGTCTCGGTAGGCCAACGACCCGATCGCTTCGACCGTGACGCCGTGATCGCCGATCGGCCACGCCGCGGCCCCCCGGTAGACGAACGACCCGGAGAACACACCGTCGCCGACCGTGACCTCCGGGACGCCGCGGGTGCCGAGGTCGAGCGCGAGCCGGGTCGGGCCCACGTCGAGGTCGGTCACCAACAACGCCTCCCACGACGGCCCCGGGCTGCCCAGCGACCACACGTAGGCCTGCGTCGGGACGGTCAAGCGCGCCGCCGCGCCGAAGCCGGGCAGCGCGTCGCCCTCCCGGATCGACACCCGCGCGCCGACCGTGGGGTCGACCACGAGCGGCCCCGCGACCTCCATCCCGCCAGCGCCCGCGCCGCGCCACACGGAGCATGGAGCGGCGACGCCGAACAACACCGGACCTGCCGCGGCGGCCCCAGACAACGTCACCGACCAGACGTCGGCGACGACCACCTCGGCGGGGCCGTCGTCGGGCACGAAGCGCAGCGGCGCGTGGGCCCACGAGACGTCGACGCGCGCGCGTGAGGTCACGGTGCGGCGGGTGTCTTCGACCGACAGCCCGGTGGTGCTGCCCAGTGACGGCGCGTAGACGTCGACGTCGACGACCGGCGGCGCGTCGCTCACGGCGCCACCCCGGTCGGGAAGTGCAACAAGCGGGGCTCGGACGGCAGCCCGACCATCCCGGTGCGGTCGATGGCGTCGACGCGCCACCACACCACGCCGGCGGTCTTCGACAAGAACAACAAGGTCGGCTCCCACACGACGTCGTAGACGGTCTCCACGGTGATGACCGACGAGAACGCCGGGTCGGCGCCGAACGTGACCCGGAACGCGACCGCGTCGGGCACGTCGGTCCACGCGAATTCGGGGCGCCGGAGCTGCACGTCGGCGGCTGGCTTGAGCGGCGCGGCCGCGGGCAGCAGCTTGGTCGGGCCCTCGATGCGCCCGTCGGCGTATGCGCGCGCGCCTTGGCCCGGCCCGAGCTGCAATTCGGCGCCGCCCGCGATCACCGAGGTGTTCGCGGTCACCGACTCCGCGCGTGTGGTGTCGGCGCGCTCGAGCGCGACCCGGAACCCGCCCCCCGCCGCCGACGTGACGACGCCCGGGGTGCGCACGAGCACACGCCCCTCGGCGTCGCCGTCGACGACCGCGACCTCGCCACGCTCGATCGAGATCAAGCTCGCCCGCCCGCCCGGCCGGGCGGCAGCGGCGTCGACCCGCACGCAGGTGCCAGGGAGCAGCGTGATGTCGTCGTGACGCCAGCTCTGGGCGGCGGTCGCGACCCGGACCGTCGCGTACGACTTCGCGTCGACGCACACGGTGGACCCGAGCGGCACGAGGTCGCCGAAGCGCCCGACGGTGGCGGTGCCTCCGGGGGCGGCGATTGTGGCGTTGCCTTCGACGCCGATAAGCCGTCCGACCGTGGCGCCGGCGTCCGGCATCAGCACGATCGCGCCGACCGGCGGCTCGTCGCCGGGGTCGAGCCCGTTCAGCCGCCGGATCGCCTCTTCGAGGACCGGGTCCTGGCCGCTCATCGAGCCGACGGTGTCGCCGGGGCGCACGACCCGAGGCTCCTGGGCGAGCGCGGCGAGCGCTACGGCGACGATCATGGGGCCGCTCCTGGGGGAACGGGGATCACGCGCACGACGCGTAAGCTGGCGGGATCCTCGTCGGTCTTCGGCGTCGCGAGCGTGCTCAGGGTCAGGCGGTCGGCGCTGATCCCGGCCGCGGTCAGCGCGGCCGCGATGGCCTCGGCGCGCGCCATCGCGAGGCGCTGGTTGGCGGCGGCGTCGCCTTCGGGGCTGTGCCCGCCTTGTACGACGAACCAGGACCCGCCGGCGTTCTCCGCGTACGCCTCGACGGCGGCGCGCGCCTGCCGGTCGACGTCGGCGGAGCCGACCTTGAACCTCACCTCCAGCGGGGTGGGGCGCGCTGGCCGAACCCACAGCGCGTAGCCGTCCGCGGGGGCGACCTCATGCGTCTCGAGGCGCCCCCCGCCGCGCACCTCGACCGTCGCGACGCCGAACGGGGCCGCGACCACCGCGACGGCGTCGTCGCCGAGCTGCACCTCGACGCCCTCGATGACGACAACGTCTCCGGGCCACGCGGCGACGATCACGCTGCCGCTCGCGGCGTCGTCGACGGGGATCGGCGCGAGGTCGGGTGCGGTGCGCCACTCGGGCGGCGACACCCCGTCGTCGAGCAAGACGCGGGTCCCGGCCGGCACGGTGTCGAGCAGGCTCGCGGCCTCAGACGCGAGGATCCAGCTGCACCACGGGTGCGGGAACCAGATCTCGGGGCCCGACGGAGGGGGCGCGGGCTGCGGTGGTGGCGGAGGCGGTGGTGGCGGGCGTGGGGGCGGGAACGCGGCGCCGACGTGCACGGCGAGGCCCATCTCGGTGGAGGTGAGCGCCCAGCGCGCGCCGAGCTGCCAGGTGGCGCGCTCGGTGCCGAGCGCCCACCCGAAGCCGAGCGCGCTGACCTGCCGCACCGGGGCGGTGCCGGGTGACCCGTCGAGGATTAGCGCGGCGCCGAGGCCACCGTCGACGAACGGCGCCGCGCCCCGCAGCTCGGGCCGCCCGAGCGGCCACGCTTCCACGCGCGGGCCGACGGCGGCGGCGAACCCGTCGGGGTGGCCGAGCACGTCGATCCCGAGCGAGACGTCGAGCAATTCGTGAGGGCGAACGCCTACGCTGCCGCCGGCGCCCGCCCCAGGTGGGAGCGCGCCGTCGCCGGGGATCATGAAGGTGGCGTGGGCCTCGCCGGTGAGGTCGGCGGCGGAGGCGGACGTGGGGTGGAGCAGGAGGATCATGGTGGTCGTCTGAAAACCGTCGATATCTTCGTAATCCCGTCAACGCGCTCGGCGTTGCCATCAAGCCTGCCCGGCTGGACGCTGAGCTGGTACCGCAGGGTCGCGCCACGGTCGTTCGGGTCTTCGGCTTCGATGAGATCGAGCACGACTCCGCGCGCGTCGAGCGTACCCGTCAACGGCCTGGGCTGCCCCCCGCGGCGGCCGACGCAGACGACCCCTTTGATCGCTCGGTTGTTGCCCCCGAGCACGAGGGTGGTCGGAACGGCGTTCACGGTGCCGATCCACGCGCCCCGCACGGATTCGCTGAGGTCGCCCGGGGGCGCATCGCCGCATGGATCTGCCGTGGCGGCAGGTGTGGGCGCGGCGACACGAGCGGCCGCGGGAGCGACCGCCGGCGGCGGGGAGACGGGCGTGGGCGGGGGGGCCGGCGCCTCTACGATGGGCTCGGGTACGGGCTCGACGACGGCCGCGACGGGCGCTTCTGCGGGCGCCTCCGCGGGCGCGGGCGCTACCGGCGGCGGGGTCGCGGGGAGGGGCGCCCCTGGGGTCACCCACCACAACGTGAGGAGCGCGGCCGTCACCACCACGAGCCCGGCGAGGCCCCACTGCCAGGCGGGCGCGGGCGGCTCGGCGGGGGCAGCCGGCGGGGACGGCGGCGCGGGCGGCGTGGTGGGCAACGACGGCAGCGGGGGCAGGTCCCCGAGCGTCGCCGCGTGGTGGGTGACCGGGCCGGACCGGTACGGCATGACGGGCGTTGGCGACGCCATCGTGGACGCGAACGGGAACATGCGCTCGACCGCGACCGCCGTGAGGTGCAGCGGTCGGTCTGATAACAGCGGGAGCACCTCTTCGATCGCCGCCCGCATCGCTTGGGCGGTCTGGAATCGGTGCTCGGGCTCGAGCGCGGTCGCGCGACGGATGATCGCCGCCAGCTCCGACGGGATGCCGCTCCACCGCGGCGAGGTCGGCGGTGCGGCGAACAGGTCCACCGGGGTCGACGCGGTCACCAGGTTGTAGAGGGTGGCGCCCGCCGCGTAGATGTCGGCGGTCGGTCCGACCGATCGAGCGTCGATGCGCTGCTCGGGCGCCATGAACGCGAACGAGCCCAGCGCGCTGCCGGTGCGGGTCTGGCGGTCCGCGTTCCAGTCGACGAGCGCGATGCCGAAGTCGGCGAGCTTCGCGGTGCCGTCGCTGTCGAGCAGGACGTTCTGCGGCTTGACGTCGCGGTGCACGATCCGGTGCGCGTGGGCGGCGTCGAGCGCCTCGAGCAGCTGGCGCGTCCACTCGGCCGCCTGCCGGGGCGCGATCCGCCCTTTGTCGGCGAGGCGGTCCGCGATGCTGCCGCCCTCGGCGAGGTCCATGACGACGAAGTGCACGTTGTTTTCGGTGCCGACGTCGAACACCTGCAGGATGTGCGGGTTGCGCAGCGCGGCCATCGCCTCGGCTTCGGCCTTGAGCCGCTCTCGGGCGGAGGCGCTCGTGTTGTCCGCCTCGATCAGCTTGATCGCGCGATCGACGCGCAGACGCAGGTCGGTGCAGCGCCAGACGCGCGCGTGGCCACCCACGCCCAAGCTGCCACCCAGCAGGTAGCGCCCCGCGATCGTCCTTCGACGCTCTTGCATCCGGCCCTCGACCCCCGCTGTCTTACACTCCGCGCGAGTGCTCCGCTCGCCGCTGGCTTTGCGCGCGCCGCAGCGCCCACGGCGCGCTATGCGCATGCGCCCCGCCGAGCCCCGCCGATGCCCGACCTCGAAGCCGAACTCTACCGCGTCTTTGGCCATCGTTCCTTCCGACCCGGCCAGCGCGCGATCGTCGAGGCTGCTCTTACAGGGCGCGACGCGGTGGCGGTGCTGCCGACCGGCGCCGGCAAGTCGGTGTGCTTTCAGCTGCCCGCGGTGCTCCGGCGCGAAGCGGGCGGCGGTCCTACGGTCGTGGTCTCGCCGCTGGTCGCGTTGATGCGGGATCAGGTAGCGGCGCTCACGCGCCGCGGGGTGCCGGCGGTCGCGTGGTTCGCGCGGCAAGACGCCGCTGAGGCGCGGGCGGCGCGCGCGGCGGGCGACACGGCCACGCTGATCTACCTGAGCCCGGAGCGGCTCGCCAACCGGACCGTCTTGGCGTGGCTCGAGCGGCTGCGGCCGTCGCTCGCGGTGGTGGACGAGGCGCACTGCGTGTCGACGTGGGGGCACGACTTCCGGCCCGAGTATCGGGAGTTGGGGGTGCTTCGGGCGTTGTCGTCGGGTCCGGTGCTGGCGCTCACCGCGACGGCGTCGCCGCGGGTCGTCGACGACATCGTCGCGTCGCTGGGGCTCCGCGACCCGGCGCGCGTCCGGGCGCCCGTGCAGCGCCCGAACCTCGCCGTTTCGGTGGAGCCGGTCGTCGGGGTGAACCGCACGGCGCGGGTGCGCGCGCTGCTCGACGGCCACAAGGACGGGCGGGTGGTGGTGTACGCGGCGACGCGCCGTCGCGCGAAGCAGGTCGCGGTGGCGCTCGCCGACGCGGGCCACGCCGCCACCTGGTACCACGCCGGGCGCACCGAGCTGGCGCGCGCGCGCGCGGAGGCGGCGTTCGCGGCGGGTCGTAAGCCCGTCATCGTGGCGACGTCGGCGTTCGGGATGGGCGTGGACCAGCCCGACGTGCGGCTGGTCGTTCACGTCGAGGCGCCGGGCTCGATCGAGGCGTGGTGGCAGGAGATCGGGCGAGCGGGCCGCGACGGGTCGCCGTCGCGGTGCGTGTTGTTGTGGAACGCCGCCGACGCGGCGACGTGGGCTCGGCTGCGGGGGCCGAATCCGGCGCCGGGGGCGGTCGAGGGCTGGCGCGGGCTCGCCGCGATGGCAGAGGGCGCGGAGTGCCGCCAGCGGTTCGTCGCGCGCTGGATGGGGGAGTCGGATCCGCCCCTGTGCGGGCGGTGTGACGTCTGTGTCGACGCGGCCGCGGTGACCGCGGGGCTCGTGTCGAGCGGGGAGCGTCGCGCCGAGGATCGCGCGGCGCGGACCGCGAAGGCGAAGGTCGTCGCGGCGCGGGTGCTCGACGCGCAGGAGCTCGCGGCGGTGGTCGCGTTCGTCGGGCAGCTCGCGCGGCCGGCCGGGCGCACTCCGGTGGCGCAGGCGTTGACGGGCAGCCGCAGCAAGGACGTGGCGCGGCGCGGGCTGGTGAAGGTCGACGGGTATGGGGCGCTGCGGGGGGTGCCCGTCGAGGCGGTGGTGCGTGGGATCGACGTGCTCTTGCAGCGCGGGACGCTCGAGAAGCGCGGCAAGAAGTACCCGACGGTGTGGCTGGCGGGCCGTCCGGTGCGACCCTCGCGGGCGTCGTCGGCCCCAAAGGTCGCGCGGACGCCGCTTCGGCGGGCGTTGGAGGCGTTTCGCCGGGCGGAGGCCAAGGCGCGCCGGGTCAAGGGCTACGTGGTGCTCGACAACGCGACCCTCGAGCGCATCGAGCGGGCGCTGCCGCGCGACGTCGAGGCGTTGGGGGCGATCGAGGGGATGGGGCCGAAGCGGATCGAGCGGTACGCGAGCACGCTGTTGGGGTTGGTGGCGCGGCACGGCTGACGTGCAGGGTGACCCTGGCGAGAGGGTCGTGAGCCGGAGGGAGAGCGTTCGCAAGCGCCGGAGCGCGGGCTTTCAGCCCGCCGGGCCGCGGGCTTTCAGCCCGCCGGCC
>CAIUDO010000256.1 GCA_903897935.1 uncultured Pseudomonadota bacterium | reverse complement strand
GCACCAACGACCTCACGCAGGCCACGTACGGCATGTCCCGTGACGACATGGGGCGGTACTTCCCCCATTATCAGCGCGAGGGGCTGATCGATGGCTCGCCCCTGGTCGTGTTCGACGAGGTGGCGGTCGGCGAGCTGGTGCGCCTCGCGGTCACGCGCGGAAAGGCGGCGAACCCGCGGCTGCAGCTCGGGGTCTGTGGTGAACACGGCGGTGATCCGCGCGCGGTCGCGTGGTTCCACGCGGCGGGCGTCGACTACGTGAGCACGTCGCCGTTCCGGGTGCCGGTGGCTCGGCTCGCCGCGGCGCTGGCGGCGCTGGGCAGCTGAAGCGCGGGCGCACCTGCCCCCAGGTCGCGGCTGCTCGGGGGCGACGGCCGAGATCGCGCCCTCACGGCGCACTACGGCGCGGCGCCGCGTTCCGACGACGTGCCGTCGTATAGCATGCCAGCGCCCGATCGAAGCCGGAGGGCGCCTTGTTGCGAGATGGTCAGGTCATCGACGACCGGTACACCGTGCTTGGTACGCTGCTGGACCTTGGCGCAGCGACGTTGTACCGGGTGCAAGACGCCACTACGGGGGAAGTGCTCGTGCTGGAGGTGCCATGGCACCCCGTGTCCGAGCTCCGCCTCGCGCAGGTGCACGCCGCGCGGGGCCTCAGCCACCCGAACGTCATCGCGTTCCGCGGGATCGTGCGGTCGGGCGAGCTGCTCGGGTTCTTGAGCGAGGAGCACCCTGGCCCTTCGCTCGCCCGCCTGCTCGCCGGCGGGAGGCTGCCCACCGAGGTCGCCGACGCGGTCGCGCGTGGGGTGCTCGCCGGCGTCGCTGCCCTACACGATCTCGGGGTCGCGCCGGTGTGGCCGCTCCCGGAGACCGTGCGGATTTCCGTCTCCGGGCGGGCGTACATCCCGAAATTGAGACCGTTGTTCGCAATGCTTGACGCGGAGGGCGTGGAAGACACGGTCGCACGGTACCTCGCTCCCGAGGTGGTGGAGGGTGAGGCCAACATCGATGGTCGGGCGGACGTCTTCGCGGTAGGGGCGCTGCTCTACGAGCTGGCGTGCGGTGCCAAGGCGTTCGATGGCGCCACGGTCGTCGACGTGTACCGGCAGAGCGTCACCGCGTCGTTCTCGCCGCCGCGGCGCATCGCGCGCGAGGTCCCGGCGCGTATGGACCGCGCGATCATCGGCGCCCTGGTCCCGGAGCGTGACCTGCGGGTCGGCACCGTGCACGCGTTGATCGCCGAGTGGGCGCGCCTCGACGCTCCGGTGGACATGACCCCGACGATGCCGCCGGTGTCGGTCGGCCCTCCTGCGGGCAACGCGGACCTGTGGATGGAGGAGGTCGCGGCGACCGCGTACGAGCTGCCCGCGGCGGGTCCGGCCACGGTGACGCTGCTGCCGGTCTCGGTCGAAGGGAGCGCTTGGTTGCTCGACGGTCCGCACCCGTTCGCCGACGTCGCGGGTGCGTTTCGTGGCTTGCTCGAGGAGCTCGTCGCGATTCACCGGCGCGGAGACGCCCATGGTCGGCTCGCTCCCCAGGGGCTGGTGCTCGAGCGTCCCGAGGGCGGCGTGGGGTTCGCGGGGGCGCGCGTCGCGCGGCGGGCTGGGGTCGACGCAGACGACGAGTCGTGGCGCGGCTGGGCAGCGCCGGAGCGCGCCCGCCTCGCGCACGTGAGCCCGCGCGGCGACGTGTTCACCGTCGCCGCTTTGTTGTGGACGGGGACGACGGGGCAGCTCCCGCCCCTCGTCGATCTGCCGGTCGAGGAGCGGCAATCGATCCT
>CAIUDO010000255.1 GCA_903897935.1 uncultured Pseudomonadota bacterium | reverse complement strand
AGGGCGGCGAGGCTCGGTCAACGCAGTTGACCGAGCCGTTCGCGAGGAGGGAGCGTGCTGGAGCACGTGACCGAGGAGCGACGTCGTCCTCGCGCGGGACCCGCCAGCGGGCGACGGGAGCAATGCCCTTCAGGCTGCTAGGTGGAGGGTTTCTTGTTTGAGTGGTTGCCCCTTACTCGGTCGGTTCGAGGACCGTCGTCTGGGTCGCGTTCGCAAGCACGTCTGGGTCGTCGAAGTACAGAGGCACGTACGCCCCCTCCGTGAACGGCCGGTAGAGGTCTCGCGACGACGGCTCGCGCGGGTGCCCGCTCTGGCCGCCGGGGTGCATGATCTGCGCGGCGCCCGGGTCGGCGAGCGGCACGATCAGGCGCATGCTGGCCATCCAGGTTGTGTCGAAGGGGCCAGAAGACGGGAACCCAGCCGCGTTCACCGTGTTGCCGCTGCCTCCGTACGGGACGTCGTCCATCGACCAGCCAGACAGCAGCTTCGACGCCGACGCGAACGGGTGCTCGAGGTGCAGGCGATGAACCGTGCCCCACGCCCAGCCCCCAGGATCGTCCCCGAGGTCGTCCGCCAGGCTGGTGCACGTGGCCTCCAACGCGCGCTGGACCGTCTCCTGCTTGCTGCGGCTCAAGAACGGGTCGAGGGCGCCCTCGGTGAACCTCGTCGTCACGTCGGTGAGGCGACGGGCGTGCGGCAGCTCGTCGCCAACGGTCGGTCCGAGCACCTGCTGCGCCAGCGCGCGCTCGAACGTGTAGTAGACCGTCGCGCCGACCGACCACGGCTCGGCGACGCCGTCCCACCCCTGCAGCAGCTCCAGGCAGACCTCGCTCGCTGCGGAGCGCGCTTCGACGCCGTCGAGCACCGACGGCAACGCGGCTCGGGCCTGACCATCGGCCCGGTCGAGCTGTAACGCCCGCATCTGCGCGAAGTCGACCCCCTTCGCGGCGCCGAGCACCTCCCGGATCCGCGCTTCCCGCCACGGGGGCTCGAACGCGGTCGACACCAGGTGCGGGTCCGGCCCGGCGGGCAGGCTGTTCGCGGACGCGATCCAGCCGACGTCCGGGTTGAGCGTCGGCGGGGGCGGGTCCACGAACGGCCCCCAGTCGAACCCTTCGCGCGACGCCGGGTACGGCACGCGACCGCTGAACCCGACCCGCGCGACGATGGACCCGAGCGGGACGAGGCCGATGTGGCCACGATCGTCGGCGGTCGCCATCTGCTGCGCGATGATGGTGGGCCGCTTCGTGGCCTCCACCACCTCGTCCACCGTCTCGGCGCGCGCGACCGCGGCGAAGAGGTCGGCGGTGTGGTCCTCAACGGACAACGCGTGCCACCGCAGCACCAGCAGGTGATCCCCTTCCAGCGCCGTCACCACCGGCCCGATCTTCGTGCGGAACAAGGTCTCCGCGACTACGGCGCCGCGCTTGCCGGGCCGCTGGATCACCACCTCCTCGAGCACCTCGTCGACGCCGCCCAGCCGGTACCCCCGCTCGCCTACGCGCTCGACCAGGGCAAAGTCCATGTTGTCGGCCATCAAATTGGTCAGGCCCCACGCGACGGAGCCGTTGTGACCGATCACGACCATCGGCGCGCCCGGCAGCGTCGCGCCGGCGACGTGCAGGTCGCCCCCGCGCACGTCCGCGACGTACCACAAGCTCGGCACCCGCTGGAGCAGGTGCGGGTCGCTCGCGAGCCACGCGCCGCCGTCGCTGGTGCGGGACGGGGCGACCGCCCAGTTGTTCGACGCCGCCGGCTCGTCGGGGAGCGCGTCGAACAGGGCCACGAACCCGGGGTGCATCGCGCCGAACGTCACGCCGGCGAGATCGGGCCAGTACGCATCGACCGGCGGGTTGGTGCCGACCAACGCCGTGAGCTGCTCGGAGGACAGCTCGTCGCGCAGCGCGAGCGCGGCGAGCTCTTGCGCCGGGTTGGTCGCCAGCAGCCAGGCGTTCGCGAAGATGAGGGACAACGAGTCTTCCGGCGACCACGGCGCGACGGTCGCGCCGACGATCCGGTGCTCGACCGGGAGCCGCGGCTGCTCGGTGATCCACGCGTTGACCCCCGCCGCGTACGCCTCGAGCAGCGCCTGCGTCTCGGGCGCGGCCGCATCCAGCGCGACCCGCGCGCGGCCACGCACATCGAGCAGGCGCATCGCGACGTCGAGGTCGGCGACCGAGTCCCCCGCGACCTCCGACAGCGCGCCGAACGCGAACCGACGCGACAGGTCCATCTGAAACAGGCGATCCTGCGCGTGCACGTACCCGAGGGCGAACATCGCGTCCGACTCGGTACGCGCGCGGATGTGGGGGATACCCGCCGCGTCTCGGTGGATGTCGACCCGCGCGGAGACCGTGGCGGGCACGGGCTCGGCCGGCCGCCGGTCGGGCCACGACGCGCGCTGCGTCATCAACGGGCCCAGCGCACAACCGCCAAGCAACGGCAACATCAACCGCACGAGGCCCTGCGCCACGACACCTCCGTCGCGGCGCAGATAACGCGAGGCGTCGTCGCGGGTCCCGGGCTTCTGTGCTAGTAACGCCGGTCCGGAGGGAAGATGATCCGAAACGCCCGCGTCGTGGCGGCTTTGTTGGTGGCCTTCCTGCTCGCGCCTACCGCGGCGAGGGGCCAGGCGACGCCGCAGGAGCGCACGCTGTGGGAGAACGCCGACGCCGCGTTCGCGACCTACGTGGTCGGCCCGTTCGCGACCGTCTTGTTCTTCGACCTGATGTTCTGGGACAACACCCTCCCCCCCGGCACCGGCGTCGGCAACTACGTCGAGGCCGACGGCAAGCGATGGTTGATCCAGTCCTACGACGAGAAGGGCTACGTCTACCGGCCGGTGACCACGGCGCCCCGCATGGACGTGATCCCCAAGCTCGCCGAGCCCATCACGCGCGACGTCGGCAAGATCCGACTGCACCTCGAGCTGGAGGGCGGCCAGATCATGGCGCGGCCGACCGTCGAGCCGTACGACGCCGCCGCGATCGGCGTGCCGCTCGATCCCCAGGCTACCGAGCGCCGGATGCGGCTCGTCACTGGGGTGTCGATCGTCCCGATCGTGGTCGACGTCGCGACCGGTCGGGTCGTCGGGTTCGTACCGGGCGTGCCGAACGACACCTACGCCGTGTCGGAGGAGATCCCGGCCGACTTGATCCGCGTTCGCACCGCCGTTCCAGCCGACACGCTGCCGTTGGCGGCGGGCATGCGGGCGCTGACGGGCGGCCGTGAGGTCGAGGTCGCGTCGGTCAGCGACGACGTCGTCGAGGTCGTCGAGCTCGAGTCGCGCGTCGACCCTGCGCCGCGCGCGAACCCGGATCAGAAGCAGCTGCCGGCGGTCGTCGTGTGGCTGGTGTGCGGCGCGTTGTTCTTCACGCTGCGCATGGGCTTCGTGAACGTGCGCGCGTTCGGCCACGCCGTCGCCGTGACCGCGGGCAAGTACGACAAGGTCGGCGACCCCGGCGAGGTCAGCCACTTTCAGGCGCTGTCGTCGGCGCTCTCGGCCACCGTCGGGCTCGGCAACATCGCGGGGGTGGCGATCGCGGTCGCGGCGGGTGGCCCGGGCGCCGTCGTGTGGATGATCGTCGCCGCGTTGCTCGGAATGACCTCGAAGTTCGTCGAGTGCACGCTCGGCGTGATGTACCGCGAGGTCCGGCCCGACGGGACGGTCTCGGGCGGTCCGATGCACTACCTCGACAAGGGCCTCGAGGAGCTCGGCCTCGGTTGGCTCGGCAAGGTGTTGGCGGTCATGTTCGCCTTGATGTGCGTCGGGGGCAGCCTCGGCGGCGGCAACATGTTCCAGGCCAACCAGACGGCGCAGGCGATTGGCGACCTCGTGCCGGCGACCAAGGACTACGCGTGGGCGGTCGGCCTCGTCCTGGCCGTGCTCGTCGGGGTGGTGATCCTGGGCGGCATCAAGCGCATCGCGCAGACCGCAGGCGTGATCGTGCCGGTGATGTGCGGCATCTACCTGGTGGCCGGGGCCTGGATCCTCGCCAGCCACGCCGCCGACGTGCCGGCGGCGTTCGGGGTGATGCTGAAAGGCGCGTTCACCCCCGAAGGTGTGCAAGGCGGCGTGCTCGGCGTGATCGTGCAGGGCTTCCGGCGCGCGTCGTTCTCGAACGAAGCCGGCATCGGCTCGGCGTCGATCGCGCACGCGGCGGCGGCGACCGACGAGCCGGTCCGTGAGGGGATCGTGGCGTTGCTCGAGCCGTTCATCGACACCGTGATCATCTGCACCATGACCGGCGTGGTGGTGGTGGTCACCGGCGCGTACCTGAGCGGCGACACCAACGGCGTCGTGATGACCTCGCGCGCGTTTGCGTCGGTTTTGCCGTGGTTCCCGGTGGTGTTGACGGTCACCGTCGTCTTGTTCGCCTACTCCACCATGATCTCGTGGAGCTACTACGGCGAGCGGTGCGCCACCTGGATGCTCGGCCAGGGCGCGGCGCTGCCGTACCGCGTGCTGTTCCTCGTCTGCGTGGTGTACGGATCCGCCGGCAACGCCGGCAGCGTGCTCGACTTCTCGGACCTGATGGTGCTCGGGATGGCGTTCCCGAACATCCTCGGCTGCGTGTTGTTGTCGGGCAAGGTCAAGCGCGCGCTGGACGCCTACCTGACGAAGCTCAAGAGCGGCGGGTTCGCGCGCGCTTGACCAACGCCCCGGTGCGCCGGCCGCGTCAGCCTCGGATCGCGCGCGCGACCACCTGCGCCGCTTGTTGGAAGTCGAGGGACCGGGTGCGGCGCACCTGATCGACCGCAGCGGCCAACCCCCGCTCCTTCACCAGCGCCCGGATCGCGGCCGCGTCATCGGGCGCTGCCTTCGGCTCCGAAGGCCGCGCCGGCTGCGGCTCCGCGCCCACCGAGACCGTCAGCACGGAGGGCAGCTCCGCGTGGACGGGCCCCGCACGTTCGGCCTTCTTCGCCGGAGGCGCGGGCGCCTCTCGCTTGGTGGCCTTCGGTTCTGCCTTTCGCGGGGCCTTGACCTCCTCCGAGTTGAGGGCCGCTTGCGTGACCTCAGCGGCGGCGAAGTCCGGCAGCCCGACCGGCGCCCCCGTCTTCTTCCAGTCCGCGGGCCACGAGGCCGAGGGCCACTCGAGCTTGAACGGGTTCTCACGCCGCTCCTGCCGCTCGGACGGCCACTCGAGCGTAGAGGCGTCGAGCTGCATCGGCGTGAACGCGCGCCGCGACGGCTGCCGCTCCGGCGCTGCCGCCGACTTGCTGGCGGACCGCGCCTCCAGGGCCCGGCTCGCGCGGTCCGCGAAGCGGAACCCCCACGCTGCGACCGCGACCGCGGCGCCTACCCCGACGATGGCTTCGACAATCACCGTGCCTCCCGCGACGTTTGTTACCATCGGCTCGCCTCAGGCTACCACCAGCCGAGCCCCTCCGGAGCCTCATGCGTACGCTGACCTGCGGCGTTCTCCTTCTCTGGCCAGGGCTCGCGCTCGCCTCTGGCAGCGACGACGCCGGGTTGTGGGGTCCGCTCTCCCTCGCCGCGCCGATCACGGCGCTCGTGCTCGCGTTGGCGACCCGAAAGGTCGTGGTGTCCCTGGTCGCCGGGAGCGTCGTCGGCGCGGTGGTCGCCGCGAAGGGTGACCCGATCGGCGCGGTGCTCGGGCTGATGCGGTTCGTCGGCGCCTCGATCGGCGTGTCCGTCGAGGGCGACCAATGGAGCTGGTCGTGGGACCACGTCACCATCTCGACGTTCGCGCTGCTGGTCGCGGCGATGGTCGGCGTCATCGGGCGCGCGGGGGGCACCCGCGCGCTCGTCGCCCGGGTCGAGCCGCTCGCACGATCACCACGCGGCGCCGGCATCGTCGGGTGGCTGTCCGGCTGCATCATCTTCTTCGACGACTACGCGAACTGCCTGGTGGTCGGCAGCGCGATGGGCCCGGTGTTCGACCGGTTCGGCGTCAGCCGCGCGAAGCTCAGCTACGTGGTCGACGCGACCGCCGCCCCGGTCGCGTCGCTCGCGGTGGTGTCGACGTGGGTGGGCTACGAGATCGGCTTGATGGACGACGCGATCGCGTCGGCGGGCGTGGTCGGCACGAGCGGGCTCGACCTGTTCCTGTCGAGCCTGCCGCACCGCTTCTACTCGTGGTTCACGCTCGCGTTCGTGTTCCTCTCCGTCGCGACGTGCCGTGAGTTCGGCCCGATGTACGCCGCGGAGGTCACGGCGCGCGCGGCCGCGCGTCGCCCAGCGGAGGCGTCCACGGTCGCCGGGTTCGCGTCCACCGCGGTCGTCCCGATTGGGGCGATGCTGGCGGTCACCATCGGCGCGCTCGTGCTGCAAGGGCGGGCCGCGCTCGGGGAGGCGGCCGCGGACGCCTCGATCGCCGAGATCCTGGGGGGCGCCGATCCCTACCGCGCGATGCTGTACGGCTCCGTCGTGGGCATGGTGCTCGCCGTCGCGCTCGCGTTGCGCAGCGTGTCGTCCGCAGACACGCTCGAGGGGGCGATGGGCGGCGCCAAGTCGGTGGGCTCGGCCCTGGTGGTCCTCTACCTGGCGTGGACCCTGGGCGCCGCGATCGGGGCGACCGACGCCGCGACCTGGCTCGCGTCGGCGCTCGGCTCTGGGGTGCCCGCCTCCGCGATCCCGTTCGTGACGTTCGTGCTCGCCGCGTTGACCTCGTTCGCGACGGGCACGTCGTGGGGCACGATGGCGATGTTGTTCCCGCTCGCGTTGCCGCTCGCGCTCGGGATGACCCCCGACCCGCACGATCCGGTCGTTTCGTCGACGGTGGGCGCCATCCTGGCCGGCTCGTGCCTGGGCGACCACGCCAGCCCGATCTCGGACACGACCGTCTTGTCGGCGCTCGGATCGGGGGTGGACCTCACGACGCACGTGCGCACGCAGCTCCCCTACGTGCTGGTCGTCGGGCTCGTGTCGGCGTTCATCGGCCACCTCCCAGCGGGCCTCGGGGTCTCCCCGTGGCTGTTGTTGCCGGCCGGCGTCGTGTGCATGATCGCGGTCGTGTTCGTCGTCGGGCGGCCGGTCCCGGACACGGCCCCCTGACCGGGCGGCGCTACGCGGGCCGCTCCAGGCGGTCGACCCGCGCGCGCAGCGCCTGGTTCTCTTCCGCGAGCTCCTCCAGCCGGCGACGCACGCTCGTCAGCGCGGCCTCGGCGTTCGCGCCCGCTTCGATCTTCTGCAGCGCTTCATAGGCCGCGCGCCGCTGGCGCCCGTCCGTGCCGCTGGTGTGGAGCTGACGCAGCGTCGGTGAGGCGGCGGGATCCCGCATGGCGCCGAGCGCCGCGCACGCCGCGAGCACCGCGTAGAACCCTGGCTCCCGCACGATGGCGCAGACCCGCTCGACCGCCCGCGGACGCACCTCGGGGCAGAGCTCGGCGAGGCGCGCCAACGCGACGCACAGCCCGGCGCGAACCCGATCCGGCGCCCCCGGGGCGCCCGCGGCGAGCAGGTCAGCGAGGACCGCGACGTCGGCGGTGGCCGCGAGGCCGTTCATCGCCGCGCGGCGGACCAGCTCGGCCCACGCGTCACGCGACAGGTACGGCGTGATGGACGCCGCAGCGCGCGGATTGCGGGTCTTTCCCAGCGCGACGAGGGTCGACGCCAACAGGTGCCACCCCTGCTCGGCGCGCGGCAACGAAGCGATGAGCGCGCCCGCCGCCTCCGACGAACGGAACCCCCCGAGCGCCTCGGCAACGGACCGGCGCGCGCGCGGGTCCTGCTCGGAGGCGAGCGCGGCGATCAACGCGTCGCGAGCGGCGTCACCGCCGACCCGACCGAACAAGGCGGCGATCTCGGCGCGTACGCCAAAGAACGGGTGCGTGGTGAGCGCGCCGCGCAGGGCCTCGAGATCCGGCGGCGCACCCCGTTTGTGCAGCGCGCGGGCGGCGCGGACCGAGACCACCGGGCACGCGTCGTACACGGCACGCGTGAGCCACGGGCGCGGGCCCTCGATCGTGATCGCGGCCAGGACCCGAAACCCGGGATCCACCCGGACCGTGGCCACCTCCCCAGCGAACGGCACCGCCCAGGTGCGCTCCCGCTCACGGATCGGCAGGTCGAGCGTGAGGGTGTCGCCGGTCGACGCGACGATCTCGAGCCGCAGCGGCAGGCGGAACACCTCGGCGGTGCCGTCGCCCCGCTGGCCCTGCCGGACGGTCACGGTGACGAGCCCAGGCTCTTCGCCCAGCGAGACTGCGAGCTCGGGGTGGCCGGCGCCGCGCACCCACTGGTCGAAGAACCGGCCGAGGTCGACCCCGGTGGCCTCCTCCATCGCGCGCTGGAAGTCGCGGGTGTGTACGGGCCGGTGCGCGTTCGTCTCGAGGTAGTGGCGGACTCCCGCCCAGAACGGCGCCTCGCCGACCACGGTACGGAGCGTCGCGAGCACGACCGCGCCTTTCTCGTAGAGGTGCCGATCGAAGACGTCGATCGGAGACCGGAACGTGTAGCTCTCGATCGGGCGGCGGTAGCGGCCCGCGTCTTCGTCGAAGTACGAGCAGGCTTGGTGCCACCGATACCAAGCTTCGGCCGCCTCTCCGCGCGTCGCACGCTCCCACTCGGCCTCGAAGAAGGTCGCCCAGCTCTCGTTGAGCCACGCCTGGGACCAGTCGCGGCAGGTCACGAGGTCGCCGAACCACTGGTGGGCGAGCTCGTGCATCACCAGCGCGTCGGCGGACCACTCGTGCAGCGCGCGTTCGTCGGCGAGCAGCAGCTCGGTCATGGTGGTGCAGGCGGTGTTCTCCATGCCGCCGAAGATGAAGTCGTGCACGACCACCTGATCGTAGCGGGGCCACGGGAACGGCGCCCCGGTCCGCTCGGTGATCAGGCGCATCATCGCGCCGGTCTGGCCCATGTTGGCGCGCGCGCGGTCGGTGCCGCCGGCCGGCACGAGGAACCGCACCGGCACCGGCCCGTCGCCGTGCACCACCTCGAGGGGCGCCGCGACGATCGTGAGCAAATACGCCGGCATCGGCGCTCGCTGCTCGAACGTTGCCCATGCGCGGCCGTCCGCTTCCCCTGCCCCCGTCTGCGCGCCGTTCGACAACAACGTCGCCCCGATCGGCCCCTCGACGCGCACGCTCCACGGGTGCCGGGTGCCGGGGTGGTCGTGGCATGGCAGCAAGAAGTGCGCGTTCTCGTCTTGGTTCTGGGTCCACGCCATCCAGCACCGGTCGGGCGCGTGCGGCGTCGGCCCGGTGAAATGCAGGCCGCGGATGGGGTCCTGGCCGCGCCACGTGACCACGATCACGCCGTCCCGCACGGCGTCGTCGCCGTACCGGACCTCGAGGGTGGTGTCGCGGTGCGCCCACGTGAGGGGCCGCCCGTCGGCGTCGACGACAGAGCCGACCATGACCTCGTCGAGGTCGAACCGGACCCGGCCGTCGAACGTCGGCAGCGCGCGCCACGTGAGCCGCGCCTCACCCGAAAACGTACGCACTTCGGGCCAAACGCGGAGCACGAGGCCGATGTGTTCGATACGGACGCAGCGAGACGGCGCGTACGACCGACCGACACCGGGCTCCACGAACGATGACGCGCCGCCCCCGCCGTCACCGAGACCGTGTACCAGGCACGCCATCACGCCTCCCACGCCCGCGCCACGCCCGCGGGCGATCACTCGTAGACGAACCAAAGATGACCGGGGAACAACCACGTGAGCCCGTCACGGAGCCGGTCGCGCCACCCAATCCAGTTGTGCCCGTCCTGACTCTCGACAAAACGGACGTCGATCCCGGAGTCGCGCAACAACGTCACGAGGCTCCGGTTGTAGTAGATCAGCGACTCGAAGATGCCACACGACATGAACACCCGCGCGTCGATCCGGCCCGGGTCCTCGCGGAACGCGTTCACGAACGAGACCACCGGGTCGAACAGCGGGCCGCGGTCGTGTGCGCCGACGTCCGTGAACACGAACGAGCCGGACTGGAGGAACAACCGGTTGAACACGCCGGGCCGCTTCCACGCCGTGTACAAGCTCGACACCCCGCCGAAGCTGGCGCCCATCAGGCCCGTGGCCTCGTGCGAGTCACGCACCGCGTACGTACGGCGAAGAAACGGCAACAGCTCGTCGACGAGGAACGTCACCTGACGGTCGTTGGCCCCGTACTCTCGGTTCCGGTCGACGCCGCTCGTGAACGCGACCACCAGCGGGGCCACCTCGTGGTGGTGGATGAGGTTGTCGAGGATCGGTCGCATCGCCGCGAACCGTAGGTAGTCGTTGCCGTCGTGGCAGATCAGCAGCGGGTACCGCTTCGAGACCTTGTACTCGGCGGGCAAGTACACGCGGATCTGGCGGGTGTCGCCGAACACCGCGGACGGCACGGCGACGGTCTCCACGGTGCCGCGGCGCACCACCGCTTGCTCGTGCACGAACGAAGGCACGACGTAGCCGGGCATCGTGCACACGCTGTTCGAACCGAACGGATCGTGGGCTTCGAGCGGGTTGAGCGGGTCGCGCATCCACTCAGCGTGGTTGTGCCGGACCACCTCGAATTTGTACTCGACCCGGGCCTTGGCGGGCAGGTCGAGCGGCAGGTACCAGGCGTCGGTGCCTTCGATCCGGCGCAGGGGCTGACGCGACTCCAAGCCGAACACCCAGTGCCGCAGGTACACGGCGTCGGCCGGGCGCTCGCGATTCCAATAAAAGAACGTGGCGTTGTCGCCGTCGAGCACCGGGAAGCGGTTCTCGCTGACGAACGCGGTCAACGCTTCGATCGACCGGGCGGGCTCCCGCTCGATCGTGCGCACCAGCTCCAGGACCCGACGCATCAGCGCGGCTAACCGACACCGCCGAACCGCACACGTCGCCGCTGGGGTCGGGCGGCGGGCCGTCGTCGGGGCGGATAAGCAGCGCGCCCTGCTGGAGGGCCCGATGCACGTCATCTTCCTCGCTCCGCACTTCCCCGCGAACCAGCGCGAATTCGCACGCGCGCTCAAGGCCGTCGGCGCCTACGTGTCGGGCATCGGCGACGCCCCGTACGGCGCCCTCGACCACGAGCTTCGGGGTTGGCTCGACCATTACGAGGAGGTGCCGTCGGTCGGCGACATCGATGCGGTCACCGACGCGGTGCGCCGCATCCAGATCCGCGGGCCGTGGGTCGACCGCTTCGAAGCTACGATCGAGAGCCACGTGCTGATCGCGGCCCAGGTGCGCGAGCGCACCGGCATCCCCGGCTTGCGGTACGAGGTCACCGAGCGCTGCCGCGACAAGTTCGTGATGAAGCAGTTCTTGCGCAGCAAGGGCATCCCGTGCGCGAAGAACGCCGCGATCTCGACCGCGGGCGAAGCCGTCGCGTTCGCTCGGGAGGCCGGCTACCCGCTCATCCTCAAGCCGCGGGACGGCGCCGGCGCTGCGAGCACCTACAAGGTCGAAGACGACGCGCAGCTCGCGGCGGCGATCTCGGAGACGGGCCTCGACAAGGCGCGCCGATACTTCACGATGGAAGAGTTCGTGCACGGCCACGAGGGGTTCATCGACACCCTCACCGTCAACGGCGAGGTCGTGTTCGAGGGCATCTGCCACTACTACCCGAACGTGCTCGAGGCGATGACCACGCGATGGGTCTCGCCGCAGATCGTGCTGACCAACCGCGTCGACGCGCCCGGCTACCAAGGGCTGCGTCAGTTCGCGCGCCGGGTGGTCGCCGAGATGGGCATCTCGACCGCGCCCACCCACATGGAGTGGTTCTACGGCCAAAAGGGCCTGTACTTCTCCGAGATCGGCGCGCGACCGCCAGGATGCCGGTTGTGGGACCTGTACTGCGCCGCGAACGACATGGACCTTTACGTCGAGTGGGCGCGCGGCGTCACCACCGGGCGCGCCAACCCGAAGCCGTCGCGGCGGTTCGCCGCGGGCCTGATCTCGATCCGCCCCGACGCTGACGGCGAGATCCGCGGGTACACGGGCGTCGACGCGATCAACAGCCGCTACGGCGACTCGATCCTGAAGTGGCACCTGCCCGCGCCTGGCACCCCGACCAAGCCGGTCGGCGCCGGGTACCTCGGGCACGCGTGGGCCTGGGTGCGGCACCCCGATTACGATTCTTGTCGCTCGATCCTCGACGACATCGGGCGCACGGTCCACTGTTGGGCCGGGTGACGCGCGCCGAGCCCGCGCTCCGAGAGGCGCTGGAGCGCGCGTGCGCCGACGCCTTGATGGGCGACCCGGTCGGGGTCGGGCTGGCCCGTCGACTGGAGCGTACCTGCGTCGACGTGCTGCGCCGGAGCGGCGTCACTGGCGCGCGGGTCGTGGCGAGCGCCGATCGAAGCGGCGTTCGCGTCGACGTGTCGCTGCGCGGTCCCGGGCCCGCCGTAGAGCAGATCGTGGTGCGGGTCGGCCACGCCTGAGGCCGAGTTGGCGCCCAACGAGACGCCCCCCGCCGCGCGGTTAAACGACGGCCCCGTGGAGCGCCCGTGCCTGTCCTGGTCCGCCTCGCCCGCCCCGATGAGCTCGCTTCGTGCATCGACCTGCGGGCGCTGGTGTTCGTCCAGGAGCAGTCGGTGCCCGTCGAGCTCGAGGTCGACGGCCTCGATCCGTCCTGCACCCACTTCGTCGCGCTGGACGGCGAGCAGCTCGTCGGCACCGCCCGAATGAAGGTGCTCGGGCCAGGGACGGTCAAGGCCCAGCGCGTCGCCGTTCGAGCGAGCGCCCGCGGGAGCGGCGTCGGCGCGGCCATCATGCGGTTGATGGAGCGGCACGCGCGTGAGCTCGGCTTCGTACGCATCGTCCTGGACGCCCAGCTCTCGGCAGTAGGCTTCTACCAGCGGCTCGGCTACCTCGCAGAGGGCCCGGTGTTCGTCGACGCTGGCATCGATCACCGCCACATGTGGCGCCCGCTCGATCTGGGCGACGCCCTCCCCGGCCCGGTCATCTTGCTGGGGCCGCAGCGACCGACGCCCAACCTCGGCCGGGTGCTCGACGGGCTCAGCCCCCCGAGCACCCACGGGCCAGCGGTCGTCATCACCGCAGGGTGGCGCCACGACGAAGGCACGAGCGAGTCGCTCGCCCGGGTGGTCGGCCCAGACGCGATCTCGTTGCCGTTGTACTCCTGGTTCGAGCAGATCGGCGCCATCTTGCCCGACGCGCGGCGCGGTCACCACGAGGCGCAGGAGCGGGTGCGCCGCATCAAGGCGGCGCACCGGGTGCGGCTGCGCAACGCGCTCAGGTCGGTGCGGGCGTTGTGGGAGATGGCGGTGCGGCCGTCGGCAGGCGCGACCGTCGACCCCGCGCTCGTCGACCCCGCCAGCCCGGTCGGCGCCGAGATCGACGGCGCGATCGAGGAGGTGCGCGCCCTCGACGCCCGGTTCCTCGAGCAGCTCCGGTCGGTGGAGCGGCCCGATCCCCTGCAATTCGACGCCGTCCGTGCCCTGCACGCGCGGGCGGCGCGGCGCATCCGGGAGGCCCGCGTGGTGATGGTCGCCGGGGGCCACGTCGGGGTGTTGGCGAGCCGCATGGCGTTCTTCGGCATCCCATCCTTACTTCGCGACGCGAACCGCAAAGGCACCCCGATCGTGGGGTGGTCGGGCGGCGCGATGGTGCTCACGCCGCGCGTGGTCCTCTTCCACGACGATCCCCCGGAGGGCAGCGGGGACGCGGAGCTGCTCGGGGACGGCGCCGCGCTGGTGAGCGGCATCGTCGCGCTGCCACACGCGCGCGCGCGCCTCGACCTCGGCGATCCGATCCGCGTCGCGACGCTCGCGCGCCGCTTCAGCCCCGCGCGGTGCGTCGGCATCGAGAACGGCGCCTGGCTGTCCCGTACGTCCGAAGGTTGGGAGAACGCTGGGGATCCGGGGTCTGCGGTGATGCTCGGCGTCGATGGCAGCGCGTTACCTTTGCCGGTCGCGCCTGCGGTACGATAAGCGCCGGCGGCCGGTGAAGAGCCCCGGCCAACGGAGGAAGCGTGGCGGACCGCAACGTTCGGATCGGCCTCTCGCTCGGCGCGGACATCTGCTGGCCCGCGGCCTACGAAGATCTCGTACAGAAGCTCAACCTCGCGCTCCCCGTCGGCGAAGACGTCGTCCGGTTCGCCGTCGACCGGGTCACGGTGGAGCCGTTCGACCTCGCGTACCAGCCCAGGTACAACCTCGTGCTCGACCGGCTCACGCACTGGTTCTTCACCAGTCGCGAGTGGGTGAAGAAGATCACGCTGATGGACGGCGTGTACGTCCTGAACAACCCGTGGTCGATCCAGTCGAACGAGAAGCACTCGTCGTACTGCGCGATGATGCGCCTCGGGCTTCCGATCCCCGAGACTTGGCTCATCCCCCCGAAGGAGTACAAGGACGAGGGAGACACCCGCTACACCGTCGAGCACTACAACAAGCTGTTCAGCCTGGGCGCCGTCGGCCGGCGCGTCGGGTACCCGGCGTACCTCAAGCCGTACGACGGGGGCGGCTGGGTCGGCGTCACCCGAGTGACCGACGAGGCGTCGCTCAACGCGGCCTATGATCGCTCCGGAACCCGGGTCCACCACCTGCAGGCCGCGGTCAAAGACTGGGATCTGTTCATCCGCGCGCTCGGCGTCGGCCCGCAGGTCAACGTCATCAAGTACGATCCCGACGCCCCGTTGCACGCCCGGTACGTCGTCGGGTTCGGGTTCCTCGGCGAGGAGGAGTGGCTGCGAGCGTCCCGCATCTGCCGCACGATCAACGCGTTCTTCGGGTGGGACTTCAACTCCTGCGAGATGCTGCGCAGCGCGGGCACGCTGTTCCCCATCGACTTCGCGAACGCGTGCCCCGACAGCCAGGTCACGAGCTTGCACTTCCACTTCCCGTGGCTGCTCAAGAGCCTGCTCCGCTGGTCGTTGTACTGCGGGGCGACCCAGCGCAAGATGCGGCTCAACCTCCAGTGGGACCGCTTCTTCGCCGCGCACGATCCCGAGGCCACGCTCGACGAGAACCTCGCTCGGTACGATGCGATCGCCCTCGAGCACTTCGAGGCCGACCGGTTCGAAGAGTTCTGCGCCACCCACCTCGGCCACCTCGACGAGGTCGCGCTCGAGTTCTTTACGAGCCCGCGCTTCAAGGAGATCGTCCGCGCCAAGGTCGCCGCGTTGTACCCGGCGCACGAGATCGAAGAGTTCACCGACCACTTCTACGGCCTCGTGCAGTTCTGGGGTCGCACGGAGCGCGACCGGCTGCAGGCGGCCCCCTGATCCCCCGCTTGGTGCTGGTCGGCGGTGCCGCTGCGGCGCAAGATCCAGCGGTCGACCCGACCGTCGAGCCCCCGGCCGTCCAGTACTGGGCCGGGCGGTTCGTCACCTCCGGCTCGCGGCGGGTCCCCGTCCTGGGGGACGTCGACTACCGCACCGAGACGCTGACGTTGTCCGAGGTGCGCCCGGTAGACGGCGGGTTCGAGCTCTCTCAGCGTACGTGTGAGGTCCGGTTCGCCAAGACCGCCGGGGCGAAGCTGCACATGGCGCCGGGTGGTCCGGCGGGCATGCCGCCGAGCACGCTGCGGATGACCGCCACCGGCGGGATGGCCGTGGTCGAGCCGTGGACGAGCGGGTGGGGCGCGTCCGACCTCGACGGCGACGGACGGCCCGGCATCACGATCCACGTCGACGCGCCCGTGTGCGGCGGCCAGATCATGGTGGCGAGCGCGGCGCGCAGCACCGCGACCGACCTCGAGCCGGCGGGCGCCGGGTGGACGGGCAACGTCGCGATCTGGACCGAACAGACCGTGCTCGACACCCGGGGGGTGTGCCTCGGGTTGTTCTCGCGAAGCTCGGAAGAGACGATGCGCGGCCGGTTCCGCTACGCGCCCGTGCCGGTCGCCACGTGCGAGGCCGTCGACTGGGACGCGGTCCCCGAGGTCAGCCCGTCGCCGTGAGTCAGATCTCGGCTTCGGCGCGCCAAAGCAGCTTTGGAACTATGTGATCGAGGAGCTGCCAGCCGCGGCTCGTGGCTGCGTCCGCCCACGGCAGGTCGGTGCCCAGCCGGACGAGGTTCGCCGTCGTGACGTTGAGGGCGGCGCCCGCCCACTGCTCGACCGCCGTCTCGAGGTCCGGGTTGTGCCCGACCACCACCACCCGGCGCGCCGCCTCGGGCAGCTCCGCCACCAACAGCTGCAACGCGCCGAACCCGCCCATGTACAGCCCAGGTCGGACCACGTGATTCGGAGCGTCAGGCCACGTCGACGACATCAGGACCGCCGTGTGGGCCGCGCGCTGGGCGTGGCTGCTGACGAGTCGGTCCGGCACCCACCCGCGATCGCGCACCCACGCGCCTAGCCGCAGCGCGTCTTCTACGCCGCGATCGGTCAGCGCGCGTTCGACGTCGTTGAAGCCGATCGGGTGCCCGCTCTTGCCGTGCCGGACGAGCAGAAGTTCGTGTCTCACTGCGTCTCCACCGGAGCGCGCGACCAGATCCCGTCGCGCCGCGTCAACAGCTCGGTTGGCCAGCTCGCCGGGTCGAGCACCAGCGACTCGAGGCGCCGGGTGCCGTCGAGGCCGATGGTCGTCAAGCGGACGGGCTCCTCGGGGTCGAGCGACCGTACTGCAGCGAGCATGGCGTCCAAGTTCGGCGTCGGAGCGCCGTTGAGCGCGACGATCTTGCGGGTTGGGCGGTGCCCGTACGCGGCCCCCGGCCCGCCGTACCACACCCACGCGATGTAGACGCCATCCCCGGGAACGCCGGTCAGATGCGCCACCTCAGGGTGCGGCGCGTGCAGGACCAGCCCCGCCCACGACAAGACCCGGTCGACGCCGTCGGTGGCCATCCGCAGGGTCGGCACCTCGATCGGCACCCGGGCGCCGTCGCGCACGACGACGAGGTGGGCCGACTCCTGCTGCTCGATCGCGGCGAGGTCGAGCATCCTCCCGAGGGGCTGCCCGTCGAGCTCAACAATGAGGTCCCCATCGCGCAGGAGATCCCGCGACGGCGCGCCGCCGGTCCGCCGGGTGACGTACGCGACGCGCACCTTACGCGTCGGGCTCGCGGCGCGCAGCGCGGCGGCGTCGGCGGCCCCGAGGCCACGCTCACGGGCGTCCGGCAACGACAACGCAGTGAGGTCGACGCCGAGGTCGTGCACGACGTGCGACCGACCGGCGATCAGCGCGTCCACCGTCGGCGACACGTAGCGGACCGGCAGCCCCCCGAAGAAGCGCTCGTCTCCAGCCGGATCGACGAACGACGCCCACAAGGCGAGCACCCCGCCGCGGCGGTCGACCACCGCGCCGCCGATGCTCCCGAGCGCGTCGTCGAGGGTGACGAGCTCCACGTTGCGGTCGCGGAACCGCGGCGTCGTGCCGACCCCGGTCGTCACGGGCGCCCACTCGTCGACGCGCGCCTCGGTGCCGATCACGGTCTGCGCACGATCCATCACGACCTGCCAGACCCGCTGGCCCTCTCTCGGCGGCCGGTCGACGAGGCGCGCCGAGCGCACCAGGTCGGGGCCCAACAGCATCGGATCGTAGTGCACGATCGCGAACCCGTGCACGGGGTGGACGGCGACGACCCGCCCAGGGACGCGCACCTCGCCGCCGAAGGTCAACATGACGTCGAGCAGGGTCACCGGGACGGTGTCGCGGTCGACGAGCACGAGGCCACGGTCGGCGTCCACCACGACGCCAGCCCCCGAGTAGTGAAAGTCCTTGAGGCCGGCGGTCGGGTACGGGACGTCGGCTTCGACCTGCACCAACGACGCCGCGACGGCCGACGACCGGCGATCGAACCCGTCCAGCGGGTGGAACCACTGAGCGGCCGGGTCGGGGGGCGCTGGCGGGGCCGGGGGCGCGTCGACGCACGACCAAGGGTCCGCAGCGCCAAAGCCGGCGAACGAAGCACGCTCGCACCGGCGGAGCGGGAACCAGGCCCGGTCGTTGTAGACCACCGACACCCGCTCGCTCTCCGGGTCGCCGAGCCCGAACCAGCGCACCCGCATCGCGGCGCCGGGCGGCGCGGCAGCGAGCACTTCCCACAGCGCGTCGAGCGAATCGATGGGCCGTCCATCGATGTCCACGATCACGGCGCGGCTCGGCACGCCCCCGCGCCCCCACGCGTAGCCTCCACCGGCGACCATCACCCCCGCCGCCGGGACCCCCCAAGCGTGCGCGAGCTGCAGGCCGACCTCGTGAAACACGCCTCGACCCGACTCGATCAGCGCGTGCGGCGTCAGCGCGTGCGCGTCGGCGACGGGCACCTCGAGGGTCACGCGGACCCCCTGTCGTTCGACGACCATCACGACGGTGCGGCCGACCGCGGCGTCGAGCGCCGCCTCGAGGTCGACGAAGTCGGCGAACTGCCGCGTGGCGCCCGCCGCGCCGACCGGGTGCACCGACACCAGGACATCGCCGGGCTCGAGCTGCCCGTCAGCCGGCCCCCCTGGGACCACCTGCCCGACCGTGAGCACGCCGGCGCGCCCCTCGCTGCGCGCGAGCGCCTCGGTCTCCGCCGACAACCCCAACCTTAGCGCCTCTTCGAACGCGACGTGCCGGAACACCGACAGCGTCGTCCCGCGCGCGACCGGCTCCCCCGCGCGGATACGCTCCAGGGCCTCCACCACCTTGGTGAGCGGCAAGTAGTAGCTCGAAGCCGCCGTCTGACGCGCCCCAGCGTTCAGGGCGACCACCCTACCCTCCCGGTCGACGACCGGTGAGCCCGACGATCCGCCCGAGGTGTTCGAAGCGGCTTGTAGGTAGAACGTGTTGAAGTCGTTGTAGCCGCGCCCATAGTCCGGGGCCTCGCGGTCGAGGCGCGCGAGCGTGCCGTCGAGGATCGCGAGCTTCTCGCCGGCGTCGTTGCCCAGCACACGCACCTCGAGCCCGACGCGGGCCGCCTCCGGCGCCAAGGTCAGCTCCGGGAGGTCGAGGAACCGCACGCTGTCGGGGTCGAAGGCGTAGAACCCGAAGTCGTGGATGGGGTCGCGGTACAACGCGCGGAGCTGGATCTCCTCGTCGTTGAGCAGCACCCCGCTCGCGACCACCGGGCCCTCTTCGACGAGGTGACGGTTCGTCAGCAAGATGCCGCGCTCTCGGTCGACGACGAAGCCGGTTCCAAACGACGTCCCCGCGGTCGAGCCCGCGAAGTCGCGGGTGGTCGTCACCCGCAGGGCGACGACTGCGGGCGAGACGGCCGCGATCGTGGCCTCCCAGTCACCCCTCGGCTCGGCCGCGTAGGCCGGAGCGCTCGTCGTCGCACACCCACACAGGAGGTAGAACCACGTCTTCACGTTCATTTGCGTTGTTCCAGCTCCACTGGGGGCGCCGCGCGCCCCATCGCGACCGCGATCTGGCCAGAGATGTCCAGCGCGTCCGCCCATCGCTCGTTCGCGTCGATCCAGGTGTCCCGCGCGGTGCGCAGCCGCTTGAGCTGCAGCTCGACCTCATTGCGCTGTGACCGCGACAGCTGCGAAGCGGCCGCGACCTCCTTCATGACGCCGTCCGTGAACGCGACCGCGCTCTGCAGGCGCGCGGCCCGCGACGGGTCATGCTCCGCAGCGTCGGCCAACAGGTCGAGGCGCTCCGCGTCGCCACCGACCGCCGCGAGGCGCGCCAAGATCGGCTCACGGGAGGCCGCGACGACCAACAAGAACGTGTCGCCCGACTCCCACGCCGCGAGCTCCTGGGCCGCCGCCGAGGAGCCCTCGAACCCGTTGACGACCATCGACACCGCGCCGCCCCCGACCACGAACAACGCCGCAGCGACCAAGACCGGCGTCAGCAGACGATACCGACGCGCGAAGCCGGCGAGCCCCTCCGGCTCGGGCTCCGCCCGCGGCGTCGCGGGCTGCTGGGTGCGCGCGGTCGGGGGCACCGTCGTCGTGCCGGTCGGCCCGAACAGCGGCCCGTACAGCGCCACCCCCAACGCGCGCGCGTCCGCGAGCCGTCGCCCCGGGTCGGCGTCGAGGCACAACACCATCACGTCGACGATCTCGGGCGCGACGT
>CAIUDO010000254.1 GCA_903897935.1 uncultured Pseudomonadota bacterium | reverse complement strand
GGCGTACGCCGAGACCATCCGCGCCGCCGCCGAGGTGTGGGGCCCGGCGCGCCCGGCGAATCCGGAGTTCCGGCGGCGCATCGTCGAGCAGTTCACCGGGCCGAGCTACGGCTGGATGTGGCCGTTCCCACGCGCGGTGGAGCGCTGGTACGACGCCGCGCTCGCAGAGTTGGCGGCCCGTCCACCGGCGGTCTAGGATCGATGCCCTCGTGAGCGACCCGATCGTCGGCATCGACCTGGGCACCAGCAACACCGTCGTGGCCTGCGTCGACGGGGCCGGCACCCCGCAGGTGCTCGCCGACGCCAACGGCTACAAGGTGCAGCCGTCGGTGGTGGCGTTCCACCCGGGCGGCTCGGTGCTCGTGGGCGCCGAGGCCAAGCAGCGCCGGGTCATCGACCCGCGCAACACCGTGTACTCGGTCAAGCGGCTCATCGGCCGGCCGTTCTCGGCGCGCGAGGTGGGCGTGGCGCGGCAGCGCGCGGCGTTCGAGATCAAGGAGGGCGCCAACCAGCAGCCGGTGGTGGTGACCCGCGCCGGCGAGTTCGCGATCCCCGAGATCTCGGCGATGGTGCTCGACCACGCCCGCAAGCTCGCCACCGCCGCGCTGGGCGACGACGTGCGGCGCGCGGTGGTGACGGTGCCGGCGAACTTCCTCGAGGCGCAGCGGTCCGCCACCGCCACCGCCGGCGCGATCGCCGGGCTGGAGATCGTGCGCGTGCTCAACGAGCCGGTGGCCGCGGCGCTGGCCTACGGGCACCGCAAGCCGCTGGACCGCACGATCGTGGTCTACGACTTCGGCGGCGGCACGTTCGACGTCAGCGTGATGCGCGTGCAAGACCAGGTCTACGAGGTCCTCGGCACCGCCGGCGACTCGTTCCTAGGGGGCGACGACCTCGACGAGCAGCTCGTGGAGCACATGGTCGGGTCGTTCCTGCGCCAGCGCGGCGTGGACCTGCGGCCCAACGAGCTGGCGATGATGCGGCTGCGGGCGGTGGCGGAGCAGACCAAGATCGAGCTGTCGCGGCGGACCCGCGCGGTGGTGCGGATCGACGAGATCGCCTACGGCGCCGGCGGCGCGGCGCTCGATCTCGAGCTGGAGATCCACCGCGACGAGTTCGTGCAGCAGGTCGCGGGCCTGGTGGGGCGCACGTTCCCGGTGTGCCGCGAGGCGCTGGAGCTGGCGGGGCTGGGCATCGACGACGTCAGCGACGTCGTGCTGGTGGGCGGCACCACCAAGATCCCCTACGTCCGCGAGCAGGTGGAGCGGTTCTTCCGCAAGCCGCCGCGCACGGACCTCAACCCCGAAGAGGCGGTGGCGACCGGCGCCGCGCTGCAGGCCGCGGCGCTGGCGCCGAGCGTGGCCTCGAAGCGCGCGGTGACCCTGGGGCCCGGCCGCGGGCTGCGGGCGTCGGCGTTCGACGACTCCGAGAAGACCATCCCCGCGGTGGAGCGAGCGGGCTCGGGGCCGGTCGGTGCGCCGCCGTCGGGCGCCGGCTCGGG
>CAIUDO010000253.1 GCA_903897935.1 uncultured Pseudomonadota bacterium | reverse complement strand
GAACGGCCCGGTCAACTACGTTGACCGAGCCTCGCCGCCCTCGCACGGGCCTCGCTCAGCGGGCTCGGTCCGCAATGCCCTTCAGGCTGCTAGCGCTGCCGACCCCAGGCTACCAGCGACCACGCAACATTCCGTGCCAGTACATCCGCGGCAGCATGTGCGTCTTGACCACCCACATGCTGTACCGCTCCTGCGACTGGTCGACCGGCAGGGTCTCCATGATCACACCGTCGTAGCCGAACTCCGCGAGGATCAACCGGCCGTACCCGGTGACGAGCGGGCAGGAGGCGTACCCGTTGTACGACGCCGTGAGCGCCCGGCCCGCCATCGCCGCGAGCAGGTTCTCGACCAGCACCGGCGCCTGCTTACGGATCGCCGCCGCGGTCTTCGAGTTCGGCAAGCTCGAGCAGTCGCCGATCGAGAACACGTTCGGGAACACGACGTGCTGGGTGGTGTGCTTGTGCACGTCGACCCAGCCGCCCGCGTTCGCCAGCGGCGACTTCTTGATTACGTCCGGGGCCGACTGGGGCGGGGTGACGTGCAGGATGTCGTACGCCTCGACGCTCTCGGCGCCGCTGTCGAGGTCGCGGAACACGGCCTCCTTCTTATCGGCGCGGACCGCGATCAATTCGCGCTTCGTCCGCACGTCGACGCCGCGCTCGCGGGCCAGCCGGGACAGCGTGCGGGCGTAGCGGGGCACCCCGAAGATGGCGGGCGTCGCAGTGTTGAACACCACCGAGCACTTCGATCGGATGCCTTGCTTCTCGAACCAGTGCTCGGCGAGCCACATGATCTTCTGCGGCGCGCCCGCGCACTTGATGGGCGTGTTCGGGAACGTGAAGATGGCCTTGCCACCCTTGAACGCCTTGATCGCCTCCCACGTGTACGCCACGGTGTCGTAGCTGTAGTTGCTGCACAAGCCGTTCTTGCCGACGTTGCCGGCCAGACCGTCGATCTTGTGCCAGTCGAGCTGGATGCCCATCGTGACGACGAGCCAGTCATACGTGAGCGTGCGGCCGGACTGCAGCACGACCGCGTTGTTGGCCGGGTCGAACGAGGCGACCCGGTCCTTGATCCAGGTCACGCCGTCCGGCACGAAGTCGGCCTCGTCGCGCTCGGACTCCTCGCGCGGGAACACGCCGCCGCCAACGAGCGTCCAGAGCGGCTGATAGTAGTGTTTCTCACTGGGCTCTACGAGGGTCACCTGGGGGCGCTCGGGGGCGTTGCGCAGCGACGCCGCTACCGTGAGGCCCGCGGCGCCGCCGCCGATGACGAGAACGCTGTGATGGTCGGACATGACGAACTCCGCGGGGATCAGGGGACGGTGGACGACAAGAGGGCTTGGGACGACCGGCGGGCGAAGGCGAGCGCGAGGCCGAGCGCGCGCTGGACCTGCGGGTCGGACATCGCGCCGAGCAGGCCGAAGAACCCGACCGGGGCGGGCTCCTCGCGCAGCACCAGCGGCAGCTCCCGCCCGACGCGGCCGAGCGCGGCAAGGGTGCCAGCGTCGAGAACGCCCGACTCGAACAGCGCGGGGGCGAGCGTGGCGAGCCGGACGAGGGCCAGCGCGCCGTCGTCGACGAGCTGCTCGGTGGTGCGCCCGGTGTCGGCGGCGAAGCGCTCGACGTGTTCGAGGATCTGGCTCGCGAGGTCGAGCTGACGCGGGAACTTGTCGGCGTGACGCGCGAGCGCCGGCACGGCGTCGATCAAGCGGCCGAGCGGCCCCACGACGTCGGGCGACGCGAGTCGCAGCAGGAGCGCGAAGCCGTCGGTGGCGCGCTGATCGAGGTCGATGCCCTCCCGCTGGCGGGCCGCGGCCCACGCGTCGGCGCTGTCGACCACCAAGGCGAGCTGGTCTTCGAACTGCGCCGCCAGGCGCGCCACCGGCTCGAGCGCGGGCGCCAACGCCGCGAGGCGCCCCACCGCGGCCGCGGTGGCGGGATCCGACACCCGCTCCAGCAGGTCGAGCGCGGCGTGCGCGCGCGCGTCGAGGTCGATCCCGCGCTCCGCGGCGCGACGGGCCACCGCGTCGACGGCGTCGATGCCCATCGCGACGGCGCCTTCGGCGGACGCCGCCCACGCGACCACCGGCTCGAGCCGGTCCGCTTGGGCCGCGATACGAACCAGCGCATCGAGGGTCTTCGGCTCGGAGAGGCGCTCCAACGCCGTCAGTGCCGCGGCGACTCGCGCGTCGACGTCGACCCCCCCAGCGCTGACCCGCTTCGCCAGCTCGTCGCCCGCGTCCATCACCATGCCGAGCTGCGGGGGCAGCGCGTCGAGCAGGCGCGTCACCCGTTCGAGCGACGCTTCAATTCGATCGAGGCGCGCTTCGAGGCGCGCGACGCCGTCGCTGTCCATGCACACACTCCGGGCGGGGCGCCCGCTGCAAGCGGGGTGCCAGGGCCAGAG
>CAIUDO010000252.1 GCA_903897935.1 uncultured Pseudomonadota bacterium | reverse complement strand
TCGAGGTGCTCGGCGACGACCACCTCGTCACGGTCGGCTTCGATGACGGCGCGGACAACCCGGTGATGATCATCCTCGAGGGCGACCGCTACGACGTCGCGTCGTACCGCTGGGTGGACCTGCTGGGCCTCGGCGTGCCGCAGTTCGTGAAGATGTTCGACGTCGCGTTCGACGAGACGGGCACCTGGGGCATCGCGGTGGGTGAGGACCTCAAGCTCGGCGGTGGGTACGCCGTCGTCACCGACGACGGGGGGGACACGTGGCGGCTGGCGTCGCAGACCTTCCCGGCCGGCGTGCAGGCGGCGTTGTCGTTGGGTGATGGCCAGTTCTTCGTCGCTGGTGGGGAAGGCGACGCCTGGCTCGGTCAGGAGTGACGGCTCGTGGCGGGGAGGCCGCGCGGCGTCGGGTGGCCCCCGCCGCGCGCCTCCCCCCACCTCTTGTCGAGGTCAGGGCTGCAGCACGCCCGCCGCGAGGGCCGCCGCGACGATCCCGGCCAGCGCGAGCCGCCACCACGCGAACAGCTCGAGCCCGTGCTTCTGCAGCCAGCCGACCATCCACTTCACGGCGAGCGCCGCCGACAACCACGCGGTCGCGAACCCGACGACCAGCGCGACGGGCCCCACCTCGGCCCACAAGACGTCGGCGTGCTTGAGGCCCGCGTAGCAGGTGCTCGCGCCGAGGGTGACGAGCCCGAGCAAGAACGCGAACTCGACGGCGGCGGGCAGCGTCAGCCCGACCATCATGCCGGCGAGGATGGTCACCAACGACCGGCTCGTACCCGGCCACATCGCGACGCACTGCGCGAGCCCGATCAAGAACGCGGCCCGCCAGCCGAGCTGCTCGAGCGGGCGGGTGCCTGGCTTGCCGAGGCGCGTCCACGCGAGGATGCCGAGGCCACCGACCGCCCACGCGGTGACGACGGGCCACAGCCCGAACAGCAGCTCCTCGATCAGGTCGTCGAACAACAAGCCGAGCACGGCGGCCGGCGCGAACGCCACGACCAGGTTGCGGGTGAGGGCCTTGCCGTCGGGATCCTTGCCGAACACGCCCGCGAAGCCCTGCGCCACGCGCCCGCGGTAGAGCTGGAGCACCGCGACGATCGCGCCGGCCTGGATGCAGATCGCGAACGCGTTGGCGGCCTCGCCGTGCAGCCCGAGGGCGCGCTCGGCGAGGATCAGGTGCCCCGTCGACGACACGGGCAAGTACTCGGTGATGCCCTCGACGATGCCGAGGATCGCGGCTTTCCACC
The DNA here is from genome assembly GCA_903897935.1 of uncultured Pseudomonadota bacterium. Lineage (GTDB taxonomy): Bacteria > Myxococcota_A > UBA796 > UBA796 > CAIUDO01. The sequence continues at coordinate 3,220 of CAIUDO010000252.1, read as the reverse complement.
ACTCCATTGGGTCTCCCTGGCTGTCGGCGCGCAGCGCCCAGCGTCTCGGCCGCTCACTAAAGGTGATTGCAGCGAGCGGCCGTCAGCTATCAGCCGTCAGCCGTCAGCTTCCGATGAAGCGCCGTGAGCATCTTTACCTCGACGACCCTTCGTGAAGGCCTCGGGCGCCTTCTGCCACATGGCCAGATCCCTGAAGTCCCGCACATCGCCTCCCGGCGGAGCCGAAGGCTTGGGCCTGATTGCTGATTGCTCCGCCCTTTCTCGGCCAAGTGATCGGCATTGGCTAGCCGTGGATCCACACGCCGATGTACGGACACAGCGGGGTGTGGGAGTCGGATGCTTCCATGCCGTAGATCACGGCCGCGATCGCCGCGGAGCACATCACAATCAGCAGCGTTCCGTACCCACCCGTTTGACCACGCATCGGGCCGCCCCCGTCTGGCCGCGTGTAACGTCTGGTAGGGCGTCAGGAAACCCGGCGGTTACCCGGGGACCGCGGAGGGGGCGTGGCGCGAGTGATCGAGCGGGCGCAGGCGTGGTGGCGGGCCCTCGACCCAGGGCTCCGGGCCGCGATCATCGCGGGGCTGCTCCTGCGCGTCGCGCTGCTCGCGCTGTTCCCGAGCGGCTGCACACGCGACGAGTGCACGTACATCGGGCTGGCCGAGTCGATCGTGAACGGGGGCGGCTACCGCGACTCGAAGGTGGGTTGGGTTTGGGCGCCGCTCTACCCGCACCTGCTCGCGCTGTGCGACGTCGTGCTGGTCGATCCCCACGCGATGAAGGGCGTTCAAACCGCGCTGTGGCCCGTGATGGCCTGGGTGATGTTCGCGCTGGGGGTCCGCCTCGACGGCGCCCGGGCCGGTCAGGTGGCGGCGTGGTTGATGGCGTTGCACCCGACGCAGGCCTACTTCAGCGGCACGTTGTGGAGCGAGTCCCTCTACACGCTGCTGTTGATGGGCACGGTGCTGGGCGTGCTGCGGGCGCGCGACCACGGCCCGGCGAGCGCCGCGTGGCCGGGCGCGCTGCTCGGGCTCGGGATCTTGTCCCGGGGCGTCGCGACGTACGTGGGGCCGCTGTTGTGGGTCGGCCTGCTGTGGCCGGGGGGCGGGCCCGCGGTTCGGCGGGCCCGACACGTGGTGGTGTTCGCGCTCGCGACGGCGGTGGTCGTCGCGCCGTACTCGTTGTGGGCGAGCGCGCGCTTCGGCGGGTTCATGATCTCGGACGCGACGATGGGCCAGATGATGTGGCTCGGCAACAACGACTTCGAGCCGGTCACGTTCGACTACGGCAACGGGCTGCTGGCGTCTCGGGTGTACGACGCGCACACCGACAAGGGGCGCCCCCACTGCTCGGACGCGCTGCCGCCCGCCCAGTGGAACGCCTGCGAGACCGCGAACGGCGTCGCGTGGATCAAGGAGAACCCCGAGGCGTTCGTGCGGCGCATGCCGCTGCGCGTCGCCCAGCTCGTCAACCCGCACACCTTCGTGACGCGTCAGGTGCGGTGGGGGAAGTGGGACCTGCTGCCGTGGGCCCTGCGCGAGCTGGTCGTGCTGTGGGTGGCGGCGTGGAGCTTCTTCGTCATGATCGGCGGCACGATCGCGATCTGCCTGGTCGGGCGCGGCCCGTACCTGTGGATCGCGGCGTCCACCGTGGCCTACCACGTCGCGGCCATCGCGGCGCTCGCGGGGTTGTCGCGATACCGGGTGCCGCTCGAGCCGCTGTGGATGCTTCCGCTCGCGGTCGCCCTCGCGAACCCCGCCGCCGCGCGGGCCGGCCTGAAGCAGCCGATCCGGGTGGTGGCCGCCGTCCTGCTCGTCGCGGCCCTGCTCCCGTTGATGCTGTGGTTCTTTCCGACCGGCTTTCCCGGCTTCTGGTAGGGACTCGCGCGGCGGGGTAGGGCGCTGCAGCGGAGGGTGCGTGATTCCGACCGTCGTTCTGCTGTGGGCGTGCGAGCCCGTCCCGCCGGCCGACCGCACGTTCGCGCCGCGCATCGACGCGCCGCCGGTCGTCGCGGCGGCCCCGCCGGTCGACGACCTGCGGACCGTCCCCGGGGAGCCGGTGGTCGACGCCGAGCCGTCCCCCGAGCCGGTGCCGCCCGCCGACCTGTACCGGGGGCTCGGCCTCGGCGACGTCGAGCCGGCCGCGGCGGCCTCGCCTGCCCCGGCGCCCGCGCCGGCCGCTCCGGCGTCTCCGGTGGCGGCGGCGGGCATGGTCTGGTTGGTGTCCACCCTGCCGCACGCGGTGCCGCCCCGGGCGATCCTCGGCGCGCCCGACGGCAGCGAGCGCGTGGTTCGGCCCGGCGCGGTGGTCGAGGACCTCGGTGTGATCGTGCTCGCGATCGGCGAAGACCTCGTCCAGGTCGCGGTCGTCCAAAGCGACGGCGACCACGCCACCCTCGAACAGCGGCAGCTCCAGGCGCTGTACCCGTCGCGCTGATCGCGCTTCCGCGGCCACGCGGAAGCCAGCCGCTCGCGGTCGCCGGGACCGACGACGGTCGGTCGGCGCGTGGTCCCGCCTACGGACGTCCCTGATTTTTGGACGGCACGGGGCGTGCTCGGCTGGCGCGCGGAGGGCGGATGGCGCCGTTCGCGTGGGTTGGGGTCGGGGTGACCACGGGGGTCGCGTCGGCGGCCGCGCTCGACCGGGTCGAGGCGATCGCGGTCGGCGGCGTCTTGTTGGTGCTGGGCGCCCTCGTCGCGTGCCGCTGGCGCCCGGGGTTGCTGGTCGCCGGGCTCGCGTTGGGCCTGCTGGCGTCGGGAGGCCTGGCGGAGGGCCCGGAGCTGACGGGGCGGGTCACGCTGGTCGGGGTGGTCGTCGGGGCGCCGGTCGGCGCGTGGGCGGACGTCGCGGTCTCGCGGGCGGTCGTCCCCGGGAGCGGCTGGACGGAGCGTGAGGGGCGGGTCCGGGTCCGGGTCCCCGACAGCGCGCCGCCGCCGGGAGCGCAGGTCACCGTGTATGGGCGCGCGATGCCGCTCGTCGACGCGGTGTCCGGCCTTCCGGGAGCGCCCGACCCAGCGCTGCCCGCGCGCGCCGCTCGCGTACGATCGGCGGTGCTGGCGGACGCCGCGGCGACGCTCGGCGGGTCGTCCGTCGACGACGACCCGTTCGTGGGTAGACGCCACCGGGGGCTGCTGCGGGCGCTGGCGTTGGGGGATCGGCGCGACGTGTCCGAGGCGACCTGGGACGTGCTACGGGCCACCGGGACGACCCACCTGGTCGC
>CAIUDO010000251.1 GCA_903897935.1 uncultured Pseudomonadota bacterium | reverse complement strand
GCGTCGCGCCGGAGGGCCCGGTCCCGCTCGCCCCCCACCTGTCGGTGACGTTCTCGCAGCCGATGGTGGCGGTGACGAGCCAGCAAGAGGCTGCCAAGACGGTGCCGGTCCGCCTCGACCCCCAGCCGCCCGGGGCGTGGCGCTGGTTGGGCACCCGAACGCTGTTGTTCGAGCCCGATCCACGCTTCCCGATGGCGACCACCTACACCGCCACGATCGACGCCGGGGTGCGGTCCGCGGTCGGCGGCGCCTTGTCCGACGCCGCGTCGTGGACGTTCGTGACCCCACCGCCCACCGTCACCGAGTCGTGGCCGGTCTCGGGGCCCCACCCGCTGGACCCGCTGGTGTTCGTGGCGTTCGACCAGAAGATCGACCCCACCGCCATGGCGCCGTTCGTCGCGTTGCGCGGAAACCAGGGTGACGTCGCGCTCGTCGCGGCGTCGGAGGCCGAGATCGAGGCGCACCGCGAGGTCGCCGCGCGCGTGAAGTCGGCGGAGGCCGGTCGGTTTGGGGTGTGGCGCCCAGCCGCCCCGCTCGAGCCTGCCACGACGTACTCGGTGGTGGTGCGGGCCGGGGCTCCGTCGGCTGAAGGCCCGGGTGTTACCCCGAAAGACCAGAGCGCGTCGTTCTACACCTACCCCAAGCTGGTCGTCCGTCGACAAGACTGCAGCTGGGGCAAGGACGGGTGCGCGCCGGGCAGCCCGCTGTGGATCGAGCTGAACAACCCGATCGACGAAGAATTCGATCCTTCCATGATTACGGTCGAGCCGGCCATCGAGGGCCAGCGGGTGCAGATCGCCGGAACCTCGGAGACGGTGTTCGGGGACACCCGGCCGGGCACCTCGTACGCGGTGACGTTGCCGGCGTCGCTGCGGGACCGGTTCGGGCAGACGCTCGGATCGCCGGACGTGCGGCGCTTCAAGGTTGGCCACGCCGAGCCGACGCTCCGGGGCCCGGGCGTGGACATGCTCGTCCTCGATCCAGCCGCTCCTCCCGTGTATCCGGTGTACTCGGTCGGCCACTCGGCGGTCCGGTTCCGGGCGTGGCGGGTCACCCCGGCGGACTACGCGTCGTTCTCGGAGTGGATGCGAAAAGTACGATACGACGGATATGTTCACGGGTCACCCCCAGGGCGGCTCGCGATCGACCGCGTGGTCTCCGTCGACACGTCGGAGCGCGACGCGCTCACCGAGACCGCGATCCCGCTCGGTCCGTACCTGGACGGCGACAAGGGGCAGCTCGTCGTCTGGGTGGAGCCGACGGTCCAGAAGAAGGAGTGGTGGGAGCGGATCGATCTCATCTCGTGGGTGCAGGCCACCGACATCGGTCTGACCGCGTTCGTCGACCAAGACGAGGTGTTCGCGTGGGCGACCTGGTGGGCGGACGGCCGGCCGCTCGCCGGGGTGCCGGTCTCGTTGCTCGGCCGTGAGGGGTCGGTGACGACGGGGCCGGACGGGGTGGTCTCGATCGGCAAGTACGTCGACCAGGACGGCCCGCACGCGTTGGTCGCGGGGACCGGCGCCAACGTCGCGATGTTGCCGGACCAATCGGGGTGGTGGAACGAGTACGGGTCGTGGCGGCGGTACGAAGCGGGCGAGGCGATGCGCTGGTACGTCGTCGACGATCGCAAGATGTACCGACCGGGCGAGACCGTCTCGATCAAGGGCTGGATGCGCCGCCACGATCTGGGCCCTGGCGGGCAGATCGGCGCCTACACCGACCGCCCGCAGACCGTCCGGTGGACCCTGACCGACAGCCGGGGCGTCGCGTTGGGCGAGGGCACGGCCCAGGTCGACGCGTCGTCCGGGTTCGCGTTCACCCTCGCGCTCCCCGCGACCCCCAACCTCGGCTCGGCGATGCTCGACCTGTCGACCGAAGGGGGCGGCGCGTACGGCTGGCACCGGCACACGTTCGAGATCCAGGAGTTCCGCCGCCCGGAGTTCGAGGTCACGAGCTCGATGGACCCCGGCCCGTACGTGCTGGGTGGGCACGCCTGGGTCGAGGCGAAAGCGGCGTACTACGCCGGTGGGGCCCTCCCGGACGCCCCGGTGACGTGGTCGGTGAGCTGGTCGCCCGCCGGGTACGTGCCGCCCGGTCACAGCGACTACCGGTTCGGTCAGTGGGTGCCGTGGTGGTGGGGCGAGGGGCGCGGGCGGTCCGGGGTCGGAGGGTCGGCCAGCCTGGCCGGCGTGACCGACGCGCTCGGCACCCACACCCTGAAGATGGACTTCCTCGCGCTCCGCCCGGCGGTTCCGATGCAGGTCACCGCGTCGGCCACCATCGTCGACGTCAACCGGCAGCGCTGGACGTCGAGCCAGTCGCTGACGCTGCACCCGGCGGCGGTCTACGTCGGGCTCAAGCCCACGCGGGGCTTCTACGATCGTGGTGATGACGTCGAGGTCGACGTGGTGGTCGTCGACATCGACGGCGCCCCCGCGGTCGGCAAGGACGTCACCGTCTCGCTCGGGCGGGTGGTCTGGGTGCACAAAGACGGCACCTGGAAGGAGGAGGTCGAGCCGTTCGACACCTGCGACGTGCGCTCGAAGGCCGAGCCGGTGCGGTGCGAGCTCGACGAGAACGCAGGCGGGACCTGGCGGGTCGGCGCGGTGGTGCGCGACGACGAGGGGCGCCCGAGCCGGACCGAGTTCGACGTGTACGTCAGCGGCGCGGGCGGGCTCACCCCGCCGACCCGCGACGTGGCGCAAGAGCAGCTCGTGCTGGTGCCCGATCAGGAGAAGCTCGCGGTAGGGGACACCGCGCGCATCTTCGTGCAGAGCCCGTTCTGGCCCGCCGACGGCGTGATGCTGGTCGAGAGCCAGGGGGTGCTGGGCCGCACGGCGTTTCACCTCGACGGCCCGTCGACCACGCTCGACGTCCCGATCCTCGACGCCTACGTGCCCGACGTCACCGTGCAGATCGAGGTGGTCGGCTCCGCGCCTCGCACCGACGACGACGGGGCGCCGCTGCCCGACAAGGCCCGGCGGGTCGCGTTCGCGTCGGGGGCCCTCACGCTGCAGGTGCCGCCGGTGGCGCACGCGCTCGACGTGGTCGTCACGCCGCGCGAGCGCTCGTTGGCTCCCGGCGGGAGCACCGTGCTCGACCTCGCCGTCCGCGACGCCGCGGGCAAGCCGGTGCCGGGCGCCTCGGTGGCGGTGATGGTCGTCGACGAAGCCGTGCTCGCGTTGTCGGCGTATCAACTCCCCGACCCGATGGAGGTGTTCTGGGCGGCCCGCGGCGCTGGGGTGCAGACGGTGCACGGCCGTCACCTCGTACGGCTCGCGAACCCGGACGACGCGGTCGCCTACGGGGTCGATCTGGGCGGCGCGATCGGGGACACGTTCGGGGTGGGTGGGCTCGGCGCCCGCGGGACCGGCATGGGCGGCGGGGGCATGGCCGAGGGCCTGGCGTCGCCCGACGAGCCCGCCCCGGCGGCGCCAGCGGCGGCGCCAGCGGCGGCCG
>CAIUDO010000250.1 GCA_903897935.1 uncultured Pseudomonadota bacterium | reverse complement strand
GGGCACGATGGGCGACCGCGCGCTCGTACACCAAGCCTACCAGCTCGCGTACACCGCGACCCAAGCGACGACCCTGCTCGGGCTCCCCGGCGCGCCCGCCGACCTCACCGACGCCGGCTACGCCGAGCTGACCGGCGGGCCGTTCTCGTCGCTCACCGACGTCGCCGGGTGGTGGGCGCGGTCCGGAACCCAGACCCGCGACGCGGCCCACTTCTACGTTCCTTCCACGTTCTCCGACCCGTTCGGCCCTACGACGACCGTGACCTGGCACACGAGCTACTTGGTGCCGGCGTCGGTCACCGATCCCCTCGGGAACGAGACTTCAGCGACCTACGACGCCCGCACGCTACAGCCGACCGAGCTCACCGACCCGAACGGCGACCGCACCGCCGTCGCCTACGACGCCCTCGGCCGACCCGTCGCGATGGCCCTCACCGGGCAAGCGGGCGGAACCGACGGCGACAGCCTGTTGTCTCCAACGCAGACGTTCGCGTACGATACCGACACGGTGCCGGCGTCGTCGCGGGCCCGCGTCCGAGAGACTCATGGCGTCGCTGTCGAGAACACCCGTTGGATCGAGACGATCGCGTACAGCGACGGCGGCGGGAACGTGGTGATGCAGAAGGCCACCGCCGCCCCGAACGGCGCCCCGCGCTGGGTCGGCACCGGACGGGTCGTGCTCAACAACAAGGGCCTGCCGTTCAAGCAGTACGAGCCGTTCTTCTCGTCGACCGACGCGTTCGAGGCGGAGGAGGGCTTCTCGGGCGTCACCCCGCTGATCACGTACGACCCGCTCGGGCGGGCGGTGCGCGTCGACCTGCCCGATGGGAACGCGCGAACCGTCGCGTTCGGGCCGTGGGAACAGACGACCTGGGACGAGAACGACCAGCCCGGCAAACCCCACGCGGGGACGCCGACGACAGTACGACTTGACCCCCAGGGCCGGCCGTACGAGACCGTCGAACGGCTCGGCGCCACCGAGCTGATCACCACCGTCACCCTCGACGTCGCCGGCAACGCGACCGCGGTGACCGACCCGCGTGGGGTGGTGGTCCAGACCCAGACCTTCGACCTGCTCGGGAGGCCGATCACGACGACGTCTCCGGACAGCGGCGTCGACACCGCGCTGCTCGACGTCGACGGTCAACCCCGGATGGTGTGGCGCTCGGGAGACCTCGGCGTCGAGACCGCCTACGACGCGCTGCGCCGAAAGGTCGAGGCGTGGGAGTGGGACACCGACGCCGAGACCCGCGTCCAACGCGAGTCGTTCGTGTACGGCGAAGGCGAGACCGACCCGGAGGACGACCACCTACGTGGTCGGCTGGTGCGCGTCTTCGACACTGCGGGATCGCTGGCGTTCACCTACGACTTCAAGGGCAACGTGCTGTCGACGACCCGGCGGTTCTTCGACGACGACGAAGCGGACGTCGACTGGTCCACCGCCGACCCCGAGGTCGAGCTCGAGGCCGACACCTTCGCCGTGAGCGACGCGTTCGACGCGATGAACCGGCCTACGTCGCGGACCGCGCCCGATGGGGCCGTCACCGCGTACACCTACGACGATGGCGGGAGGCTGATCGGCGTCGCCGTGGGCAGCGACGACTTCGTCGAGGAGATCCTGTACAACGCGCGCGGTCAGCGGACGGCGATCACCTACGGCAACGGGGTCGGCACGACCTACACCTACGACGCCGCGACGTTCCGGCTGACCCGACTGCACACCCTCCGCGGGAGTGAGCCGCTCCAAGACCTTGGGTACACCTACGATCCGGTCGGGAACATCGTCGCGATCACCAACGACGCCGAGGACACCGTCTACTTCGACAACGCCGCGGTCACCCCCGACCAGGAGTTCGAGTACGACGCGCTGTACCGACTGACGAACGCGTGGGGTCGGGAGAAGACCGCGCGGGGGCGGGCGGATTGGGTGGAGCCGGCGTATGGGCCGGTGCCGGCTTCGGAGGTCATGCAGGGGTATGAGCAGCGCTACGAGTACGATTTGGGCGGCAACATCACGAAGATGCGGCACCTGCTCGGGGGAGTCACGGAGTGGGTCCGGGACTACGTCTATCCGTCCACGTCGAACCGCCTGACGTCGACGACGGAGTCCGGCGGGACGGTCACGTACCCGCACGATGTGCGCGGCAGCATCGTGAACTGGCCGCACCTGTACCAGGATGGGGTGTCGTCGCCGAACGTCGTCCCCGACTTCCGGGACCAGATGAAGCGGGCCCAGTTGAACCAGGACGACTACGCGGTCTACACGTACGATCACGCCGGGCAGCGGGCGCGAAAGGTCGTTAAGAAGGGGCAGAACGTCGAGGAGCGACGTTACGTCGCCGGGTGGGAGGTGTGGCGGAAGACGGTGTCGGGGACGCTGGACGAGGAGCGGACGACGCTGCACGTGATGGACGGGGAGCGGCGGATCGCGATGGTCGAGACGAAGACGGTCTCCGGCGGGTCGGTCGTCGGGAGTCCAGTGGCTCGGGTGCGGTACCAGCTCGACAACCACCTTGGGACATCGATCCTGGAGCTGACAGATGCGGGTGGGATCATCTCGTACGAGGAGTACCACCCGTACGGCACCACCGCCTGGCACGCCGCCAACTCCGCCATCGAGGTCTCCGGCAAGAGGTACCGCTACACCGGCAAGGAACGCGATGAGGAAACCGGCCTCGCGGTGCATGGCGTGAGGTACTACGCGGCGTGGTTGGGTAAGTGGGGGAGCGCGGATCCGTTCGCATTGAACGCAGGATGCAACCGGTTCATGTATTGCCGCGGCCGGCCAGTCCAGAGTTCGGATCGAGCAGGCATGCGGGACGTGGACCATGTATACGACCGCACAGACCCTATTCCAATTCTAGGTGACCTCACGCGGGAGGAATTTGCCGCTGCCGAGGCTGAGGTCGCGTCGGATTGGCTGCACGACCGTGGACCATTCCTGAGTTCTGGACCGTCCTCGTTGGAAAGCGAGATCGAGCATCTGGCGGATTCCTGGGAGACGGTCGCGTCGGGGTCGGGCTTTATCGGTAGCAAAACCTGGGTGGACCAGCAGCAGAGAGCCCGCGACATCCAGACAATGACGCAAGCAAACGCTGCCGCCGCGTCCAGCCTTGGTTCCGCACTTGGCGTCTATGCTGTCGCTTTGCTTGGAGGCTCAAACGAAGACCTCCTCCGCGGGGCGCAAGCGGGTCAGTTGCTCACGTTGGGTATCGAGGCAAGGGCGAACCAGCAAGCGTTTCGAAGCACGGGCCCACAGACCGCACCCCCAAGTGTGCATGGGCCCTCTGCAGTTGCCTATGTCCTGACAGGGCGCCTACCACCCCCAACCACAGGCAACGTGCCTGCTCCCGGCAGCCTGACTAGCGAGGCCACTCGGCATTGGTATCACACCCAACTGGATGCCATCCCGTCAAGAATCGATTCGAGACTTCCGCTTCGCGAACAGGCCCTGCAGGCTTTCGCCATGCGGAACGAAATCAAGGTTAAAGCCCGGTCGTTGATGGCGGATAGGGCCGCTGCAGATTCGCTTCCGCCGCCAAGCACGCTGCAAGACGTTGTCCGACGCGCCTACGCGCGTGGGCTCCGCGGCGACGATGTATGGCGGTATGTTCTCGGGGGATCGCAGCGATCAAACCCGGGAGTAGATGCCGCATTGGGGATCAACCGGTGACCCGGGCCGCACCTGTGGTAATGACGAGGCGCAGTGGCAGAACGGTTTGCGACGTGCCTGCTATTGCTGGCTGGGAGGGAGTTGAGAAACTGTGGAAGTATCTCGAATTTCACTTCGCGGCTGTTTGCGTCTCGAAGGCTGACGGGCCGGACGCGCGTCGCTGGACTGTCCGGGTGCTGGGCGCGACGTTGGAGATTCACCACGAAGACCCTTGGGGTAACATGATAGTCTCGTGTAGCCCCGAGTACGATGGCATCTTAGCAAGCATAGCCGAAGATCTTCGCCGGCGTTTGGGCGCTCTAAGCTGATTGCCGCCTCGCTATTGGACTTTGCCATTTGTGTGAAAAATGGTGATGCCTAGAACGTCCTGGTTCTTGATTCGTACTTGGCCAAGGCGAGGGCATGGGTCCGGTCCGGGGCCGACTGCTCCTTGTACTCGTGGGAACCGATGTGCGCGGACGTGACCGCCACATGCGGCCAGAATGCTCGGGTGCCCGAGGTCCCGCCCGATGCCCGCTCCCGCCGAAGCCCTGCTCGATCGCGTCGCCCCCGCCATCCGCGCGAACCTCCCGCCCGGCGTCACGCCCGCGTACTTCGACGGCTTCCTCCGACGCAACCGGCCGCAGCTCGTCGCCATCCTCGACCAGCATCTCCGCGCCCGCCAACCGCGCTCGACGGGCGACCTCTACGTCGAAGCGACGCAACAAACGTCCGATCTCTGGTCCGCCACCCAACGGACCGCCGCCAACCTCGCCGCCATGCGCCTCGCCGCCAGCAAGCGCCCCGACGAGATGTCCCCCGCCGACCGCCAGAACCTCGCCGCCTACTCCGGCTGGGGCGGCCTCTCGATCACGAACGTCGCAAGCCGGTTCCCGACTGGCTTCCCGGTCCCCGAAGAGCGCGGCCTCATCCACGAGTACTACACCCCGACCAAGGTCGCCCGCGAGGTCGCCCGCGTCATCAAGCCGCTCCTCCCTGACTTGCCGCGCACCGACGGCCACGTCCTCACCCTCGAGCCCTCTGCCGGCATCGGCCGGTTCGTCCAGGCCGCGTCCGGCCCGGGCTTCGAGGACCTCCGCTGGCACGTCGTCGAGTGGTCGGAGCTGTCGAGCCGGATGCTCGCCGCGCTGCGCTCCGACGTCGACCTCACGCAAGGACCGTTCGAACGCTGGGTCCGCGAACACGGCCCCGACGTCGCCGGTAGGCTCGGCCTCGTGCTCGCCAACCCGCCCTACGGCCAGCGCGGCGCCGCGATCACGGAGGACCCCGACCGCGCCTACCGCGAGAAGGCCGCCTACGCCTACTTCCTGCGACGCGCCCTCGATCTGCTAGCCCCGAACGGCCTCGGCGTGTTCCTGGTCCCGGGGGGCTTCCTCTCCGGCGGCTCCGACGCCCTCCGATCCCGCCGCGAGAAGGTCCTGCTCCGGCACCACCTGGCGACGGCCTATCGCCTTCCGTCCCCGATCGTCCCCGGCGCGATGCTCGTCACCGACCTGCTGTACTTCCGCGCCCGCGGCGGCGCGCACACCGAGGTCG
>CAIUDO010000249.1 GCA_903897935.1 uncultured Pseudomonadota bacterium | reverse complement strand
TGACCTACACGTGGAGCTTCGGGGACGGCTCGCCCTCGCGGTCGGGCCGCGACCTGGGCCAAGTGTCGCACACCTACGCCGACAACGGGGCCTATGTGGTGACGCTGCGCGTGGATGACGGCTTGGAGCAAGCGACCGCGACGTTGAACCTGACGATCAACAACGTCGCGCCCGTGATCACGACCTTGGACGGGACGCGCGCGGGCGACGAGGGCGCGACCTTCAGCTACACGGCCGCCGCGACCGACGCGGCGGGGGCCAACGACCCGCTGACCTACACGTGGAACTTCGACGACGGCTCCAACCCCGAGTCGGGGCGCGACCTGACGGCGGTGGACCACGTCTATCGGCTGCCTGGGGTGTACGCCCTGACGCTGGTGGTGGCCGACGATGACGGCGGCGTGACGACCCGCGTGCTGGTCGTGACGGTCCGCAACCTCGCGCCGCAGATCGTGTCGCTCATGGGCGACACGGCGGGCGACGAGGGCGCGACCTTCGGGTTCACGGCCTCGGCCACCGACGGCAGCGGCGACGCGCTGACCTACTCCTGGGCCTGGGGCGACGGCACGGCGTCGAGCGTCGGGCAAGGCTTGACCGACGTGACGCACGTCTTCCGCGACGACGGCATCTATAATGTGACCCTGACGGTCTCGGACGGCCTCAGCTCGGCGCAGCGCAGCTTGCAGGTCACGGTCGGCAACGTGGCGCCGAGCGTGGTGGGCTTCTTGGTGCCAGCGACGGGGGCCGAGGGGCAGACGCTCCAGGTGTCGGCGCAGGCGACGGACCCAGCGGGCGTCAACGACCCGCTGGCCTATGTGTGGAGCTTCGGCGACGGTTCGCCCAGCGAGCAAGGCTCGGCGCAGCCCCACACCTACGCCGACGACGGCGTGTACACGGTGACGCTGACCGTGAGCGACGACGACGGCGGGTCGGTCACGCGCACCGCGACGATCACCATCACCAACGGGGCGCCGCAGGTCTTGGCGCTCAACGGCCCCGCTGAGGTCTTGGAGGGGAGCGCGGCGAGCTTCCAGGCCGTGGCGACCGCCGCGCCCACCGACACCCTGAGCTACGAGTGGCGCTTTGAGGGCGGGCCGACCGTCCAAGGCCAAGCGGCGGCTCACACCTACGCCGACGACGGGGTGTATGTGGTGACGCTGGTGGTCACGGACGAGGACGGGGGCTCGACGACGCGCACGCGCAGCTTGACGGTGCGCAACGCCAACCCCGCGATCACGGCCTTGACGGGCGACTTTAGCGGCCAAGAGAGCGAGGTCTTGGCCTTCGAGGCCAGCGCGAGCGACCCTGGCGTCAACGACGTGCTGACCTACACCTGGGACTTCGGCGACGGGTCGTCGCAGGCGTCGGGCGTGGGCCTGACCCAGACGACGCACGCGTGGGCCGACGCGGGGGTGTACACCCTGACCTTGACGGTGACGGACGGCGACGGGGGCGAGGCGGTGATCTCGCGCTCGGTCAACGTCGGGACCACCGCGCCGACCTTGTTGGCGCTGCGCGGCCCCAACCGCGCCAACGAGGGCCAAGCCGTGACCTTCGAGGCCGAGGCCACCGACCCGACGGGCCAAGCCTTGACCTACACGTGGGACTTTGGCGACGGCTCGCCCTCGGTGTCTGGCCCTGAGGCCAGCGTGACCCACACCTTCGCCGACAACGGCACCTTCTTCTTGTCGCTGACCGTGACCGACGAGGACGACCTCTCGGTGGGCGGGGGGCAGCGCATGGACGTGCTGAACCTCGACCCGACGATCAGCGCCTTTGAGGTTGGGCCCTTCGCTGAAGGGCAGCCCGGGCCCGCGCGCGCCCAGGCCAGCGACCCCGCGGGGGATCGGGACATCTTGATCTACACCTGGGCTTGGGGCGACGGCTCGCAGTCCAGCGCGGGCGGCTTGACCGACGTGCGGCACACCTACGCGGCCAGCGGCAACTACACCATCGTCTTGACGGTGACGGACGGCGACGGCGGCGTGGCGGTGCGCTCGCAGCAGGTGACGGTGGGCGGCCAGGCGCCCGTGATCGCGGAGGTCCGTGGGCCTCGTCTGCTGGTCGAGGGCGCGCAGGCGACCTTCGAGGCCGACGCCACCGACCCAGGCGGCGATCCGCTGACCTACACCTGGCAGATCCAAGGGCAGCCCTCGGTCTCGACGGGCCGCAACGCGGTGTTCACGGGGCTGTTCGCGGAGGACGGCTCCTACGCGGTGACGGTCGTGGCGCTCGATGACGAGGGGCAGTCGGCCACCCAGACGATCCAGGTCGAGGTGTCCAACGCCGCCCCCAGCATCCAGAGCTTCGTGGGGCCTGCGGTGGGCGACGAGGGGCAGGTCTTGTCCTTCTTCGCCGTCGCCGCCGACCCAGGCGGGGCCAACGACCCGCTGACCTACGCGTGGTCGTGGGGCGATGGCTCCAACGTCGAGCAGGGCGTGGACCTCAACAACGCGGCCCACGCCTACGCCCAAGACGGCACCTACGTCGTGACGCTGACCGTGAGCGACGACGACGGCGAGCAGACCTCGCAGACCTTGGAGCTCGTGATCGGCGACGCCAACCCCGTGATCGTGTCGCTGCTGGGCCCCTCTGAGGGCCAAGAGGGCGGGACCTTCACCTACACGGCCACCGCGACCGACGCGGGCGGTGACGCGCTGACCTACGCGTGGAGCTGGGGCGACGGCGCGCCCGACGGCGAGGGCTCGCAGGCCTCCCACACCTACGCCGACGACGGGATCTACCTGCTGCGCCTGACCGTCACCGACGACGGCGGCCGCACCGCGCAGCGCGAGCTGCAAGTGACCGTCGCCAACGTCGCGCCCTCCATCACCAGCGCCCCTGGCCTGGTGGCGCAGTTGGGCCGCGCCTACACCTACACCGTCGAGGCGACCGACCCAGGCGACGACGCGCTGACCTCCACGCTCATCCTGGCCCCTGAGGGGATGTCCTTGGTGGACGGGCTGCTGTCCTGGAGGCCCAGCGACGAGCAGGGCGAGGGCGGGCCTTACGCGGTGGAGCTTGAGGTTTGCGACGACGATGGGGCGTGCGCGCGCCAAGCCTTCAACATCCGCACCGACCTCGTGGACTCCGACGGCGACGGCGCGCCCGACGACTGCGAGGAGCAGTACGGGCTCGACCCGCAAGACCCCGCCGACGGCGCCCTCGACAACGACCAAGACGGCCTGAGCAACCGCGAGGAGTGCGCGCGCGGCACCGACCCCACGGCCTCCAACGCGCCCAACGCGCCGACGGCGACGGCCCCCGATGACGAGGAGCGCGTGGGCACCGCCCAGCCGACGCTCGTGGTCCTCAACGCCGCCGACCCCGACGGCGACGCGCTGACCTACGCCTTTGAGGTGTACGCCGACGCGAACCTGACGCGCCTCGTCGCCTCCGCGACCGCCTTGGCCGAGGGCCAGGGCAGCACCTCGTGGACCGTGGACCCCGCGCTGACCGACAACGCGGGCTATTGGTGGCGCGCGCGGGCCAACGACGGCCTCGCCAATGGCCCCTGGAGCGAGGTGTCGAGCTTCTTCGTGGACGTCGAGAACGAGGCCCCAGGGGTCCCCGTCCTCGTCTATCCGCTGGGCGCGGCTGACTCGCTCACCCCCACCTTGACGCTCGACCCCGTGACCGACCCTGAGGGCGACGCCATCACCTACCTCTATGAGGTGTACTCGGACGAGGCGCTGGCGGACCTCGTCGCCGCTGGCGAGGCCGACGAGGTGGTGTGGACCACCGACCCCGCGCTCGACGAGGACAACGCCTACTGGTGGCGCGCGGCGGCCCGCGACGACCTCGGCGCGCAGAGCGCCTGGGCCACGCCCGCCCGCTTCACGACCAACACCAACAACACGCTCCCCGAGGCCCCCAAGGTCGTCTCTCCCACCGAGGGCGAGCGCGTCGGCGTGCTGCCCGTGGCGGTGGTCTGGGAGCAGGCCGTGGACAACGACGGCGACGCGCTGCTCTACGAGCTTGAGGTCGCCCGCGACGAGAACTTCGGCGAGGTGGTCTTCTCGCAGACCGAGATCCCGATGGGCGGCGAGGACACCGTCACCGTCGAGGTCGAGGGCTTGGAGGAGGACGCCTCGTACTGGCTGCGGGTGCGGGCGTCGGATTTCGAGGGGGCTGGGCCTTACAAGGTCGTGGCCTTCTCGATCAACGCCGACCCGACCCCCCCGACCGCGCCGACCCTCATCGCCCCCGTGGACGGGGTGGTGGTGGACGGCCCGACGGTGCGCTTCTCGTTCTCGTCGGCGCAGGACTTCGACGGCGACACGCTGACCTATGTGGTCAAGGTGTCGCGCGACGAGGAAGGGCGAGACGTGGTGGCCAGCCTCGACGACATCGCCGACTCCGACGTGGAGATCGCGGTGGAGTTGGAGATCGCCGAGGCGGGCGAGTACTGGTGGACGGCGTTCGCCGTGGACAGCACCAACCTCGAAGGGCCGTCGGCGGTCGCGGAGAACTTCAAGCTCACGATCGACACCAACGCGCCGCCCAGCGCGCCCGTGCTGGTGTCGCCCGTGGACGGCGTGACGGTGGATGTCTCCAAGGACTTCGTCCTGACCTGGGAGGACGCCACCGACCCCGACGGGGACGCGCTGACCTATGAGGTCGGGGTGTACTCGGACGAGGCGCTGGCGGTCGCGGTCTTCGAGGTGGACGAGGTCGCGCAGGGCGAGGGCGGCCAAAGCACCGTCACCGTCCCTGGCTTTGAGACGAGCGCCGAGCTGCTGTTCTGGACCGTGCGGGCGAAGGACTCGGCGGGGAACGTGGGGCCTGCGGCCACGCCTGGGGAGTTCAAGCCCGAGATCAAGGCGGGCCAGGTGGCGGGCGGCGGCGGCGACGGGTGCGACTGCGCGGTGGGCGGCTCGAAGCAGGGCGCGCCTTGGACGGCTGCCTTGCTGCTGGGCCTGCTTGTCTGTTGGTCGCGGCGTCGTCGGTGAGCGGTGAGA
>CAIUDO010000248.1 GCA_903897935.1 uncultured Pseudomonadota bacterium | reverse complement strand
GGTCGAGCGCGGCGACCTCGCGCGCGGTGAGCAGCCCATCGTCGTTCCCTTGGTTGGCCCCCGCCAGCGCGATCGCTGCGCGCAACATGGGATCCGAGCGGGCGCCGACGGACGAACCGCACCCATCGGGCGCATAGACGCCGTGGGTGGCGAAGTGGACGAGGCGGGCGCCCACCATCGCCGCTCGGACCGCGGCCTCGACGGCGTCCGGGCCGGTGAGGACCGTCAATGGGGACCGCGGACCCCGCCGCTGCCACGCTGCGTTCACCGCTTCGGCCTCTGCGAGGGCGCCCGACAGGGGAGCCAACGGCCCGGCGAGGCACGCGGGGCCAGGTCCGGCTCCGAAGTCGGGGCCCCCGACGACCAACGCAGGCGCGCCGCTCCGTTCGTGGGGCCGCGCCGCTTCGCGCAGGACGTCTTGGGCCTCGGTGAGCACCGACAGCGTGTGCGTCTCCAGCAGGTACCGCCCCGAGTCGGTCGGCAAGGCCGCGAACGGGAGCGCCGCCAGCGCCCCGTCCGTGACCACGACGACCCGGGTGGCGCCGCCCAGCGCCGGCCGCAGCGGCGCCCAGACGAGGTCCGCGACCGCAGCGCCGCGCCGGTCCACCCGCGACGCGACCACGTCGGGGGACGCGAGCACGCTCCGCCACTCCGCGATCGCGTGGTCGATTGTGTAGGCCGAACCCAGGGACACCCGCTGCACGTCGCAGCCGGGCCCGACCACGACGAACGCCGTGTAGGTCGACGCGCCCCTCGCGTCGTGACGAACCACGTCGACGACGGCCTCACCGAGCGACAGAGCAGCGCACACGTCGGCGGCCAAAGTGTCTTGGCGGCGCGCCTCGGCGCGCCACGCGGCGCTCGTGGTGGCCAACGATCGCTCGACCGCCTCCAGCTCGGGCACGAGCGCAGCCAGGCGGGCGTCGCGAGCGGCGCGCGCCTCGGGCCGATCCTCCGCGAGCTCGAGCGCGGCTCGCTCCCGACGGAGGTGGTCGAGCCGGTCGAAGAGCGCGGCCGTGGCGGGGTCCTCGAGGTGACGGGCCAACCGCTGGTCGCGCGCGCGGCGCGTCACCACGCCCTTCCAGCGCAGCGTCGTCGTCCAGGCGCGCTCGTGGTCGGTGGGTCGGTCGAACACCGTCAACCACGCGTCGAACACCGGTCGGGCCCGCGCGACCCACAGCAGCGCCTCGCGCTCGCTCATGCCATCGAGCAGGTCCAACCGTCGTTCGACGAGCTGCAGCGCGCGGTCGAGCAACGGCCGCGCCGCGTCGGGCTCGTCCCGAACCAACGACGCGGCCAGCGTGAGGTACGGCACCAGGGACGGGTGGTCCGGTCCGAGCGCCCGCTCTGCCAACGCCAGCGCCTCGGCGGCGGCGCCCGGCGCGTCGGGATCGCCCGCCTCGTGCTGCACGATCACCCGCTCGTACCGGGCGGCCGCGACCTCGGGGTGGTTCGGCCCCAGGGCTCGCTCGCGGACGCCGATCGCTCGGTCGACGAGGGCCAACGCGTCGGGGAGCCTGCCTTGGGCGCGACGAACCTGCGCGACCGCGAGCAACGGCGCTGCGACGTCGGGGTGATCGGGGCCCAGGGCGGCCTCCCACCGGGCGAGCGACCCCTCGAGCATCGGCGCCGCGCGCTCGGTGTCTCCGCGCGACAGGTACAGCGCCCCGAGGTCCCGCTGCGCCGCCGCGACGTCGGGGTGGTCCGGGCCGTACGTCGCCTCCCGGATCGCGAGCGCGCGCGTGATCGCGTCCGCGGCGCCGACGAAGTCGCCTTGGGCACGCAGCAAGCCGCCGAGGTGTACGAGGCTCGTCGCGACGGCCGGGTGGTCGGGGCTCAACGACGACGTCCGCGCGGCGAGGGCGCGCTCGTAAGAGAGCCGCGCGGACGCGAGATCGCCTGCCGCTTCGTGCCACACGGCGAGGTGGTCCAAGCACCAGGCGACGTCGGGGTGTGCGGGCCCCAACACGGCTTCGCGCAGCGCCAGGCCGCGCTCGAACAACGGGCGCGCGAGCGCGCGCTCCCCCTGCGCTTGCAGCACGATGGCGAGCCCGGTCACGGCGGCCGCGACGTCCGGGTGGTCCGGCCCCAACGCGGACTCGAGCAGCGGGATCGCCTGTTCGTAGCGGGCCCGCGCCGCCACCAGGTCGCCTTCGGTCTCGTGGAGCGTAGCGAGGTTGGTCAGCGTGCGGGCGATGCTCCCGGGCGCTTGCCCGTCGATCCTCAAGGACGCGAGGTAGGCGTCACGCGCGCCCACGAGGTCGCCCAAGACCCGCTTGGTGACTGCGACGTTGTTGAGGTGGCTGGCGACCGCGGGGTGGTCGGGGCCGAGCGCCGCCGCGCGCGTCGCGAGCGCCCGCTCGTGCATCACCAGGGCCTCCGCGGGGCGCCCCTGGGCCGCGACGCAGCTCGCCAGGCGCGCGAGCGCTTCGGCGACCTCGGGGTGATCGGCGCCGAGCGCGCGCTCCCGCAGCGCGTAGGCGCGCGCGTAGTGGGCGTGGGCCTCCGCCGGACGCCCGAGCCCTTCGGTCACCCCGGCGAGGCCCAGGAGCGCGTCCGCCACGGCGAGGGGGTCGGGGCTGCGGGCGGCCTCCCGAATCGCGACGCTCCGCTCGGCGATCGGCAGCGCGACGGCGTGCTGGCCCTCGGCCGACCAGGTGTCCGCGAGGGCGTCGAGCGTCGACGCGACGTCGGCGTGCTCGGGACCCAGCACGGACTCGCGGATCGTGAGCGCGCGGGTGAGCAGCGCGCGCGCCGCCGCGGGGTCGCCCAAGTCCAAGGTGACGACGCCGAGGTTGTGCGCCGACGCCGCGACGTCGAGGTGGTCGGGGCCGAGCGAGGCCTCCCTGGACGCCAGGGCCTGCTCGAACAGCAGCCTGGCCGCTCCGTAGTCGCCGGAGGCCCGCTCGACGCTGCCGAGGTTGGTGCGCACGCTGGCCACCTGCGGGTGGTCGGGCCCGAGCGCGGCCTCGCGGATGACCAGGCACCGACGATAGTGAGCCTTGGCCGCTTCCAAGTCGCCCTCGGCGCGGCGCAAGCTGCCGAGGTTGTTGTGGGCCGACGCCACGTCGAGGTGGTCGGGCCCGTGGTGCGCCTCGAGCACCGCCAGGGCGCGCGTGTACGCGGCCCCGGCGTCCGCGTAGCGACCGACCGCGCGCAGCGCGACGCCGAGGTTGTTGGCGGCGCCCGCCACCTCGACGTGATCCGGCCCCAACGCCTGCTCGTGCAGCAGGAGGGATCGCTCGAACAACACGACGGCGCGCTCGGGCTCTTGCTTCCGGATCGCGACGGCGAGCGCGTCGAGCCGCTTCGCGAGGGCGAGCGGATCTCCGGCCTCTTCGAGGTCGGCCACCGCTTGTTCGAGGGCGGGCTCGTCGGCTGCCGACGACCGCGCGCCGAGCGCGAGCAGCACCCAACAGACCCACCCGACGGGCCTCACGGCCCGCCGCGGGCGCGCATGTGAAGCGTGCATGATCCGACCCTAGGCCCGAAGGAGCAGACGATCTCGCCTTTGTTATCCGGCTCGACGGACGGTCGGCGCGCTGGCGAAGCGTCGCCCACCGCTGCCGCGCGCTCGATCAGGCCCGGAGCGTCGCTTCGTGGTCGCGGGACGCAACCCACACAGTCACCGCGGCCAGCCCGAGGTGCAGCGCGGTGACGGGCGCCGTCGCCGCCGCGTAGCCGTCCGGCACCGCGACGAGCTGCGGCACGACGAGGTGCAACGCGCGGTCGAGCAGCGTCGTCGACCACCACGCCCACGCGAGCGGCCACGGCGCGGCGCGGCCCGCGAGCTCGGTGACGGTCCGCACGGGGATCCACAGGTTCGCGAACGGGACGAAGAAGCTGATGATCGCCCACGCGGGCCCCGCCGACGTCGCCATGCCGTGGCGCCGAGACCGCGCCGTCGCGACGCCGACCCAGACGAGCAACAGGATCCCACCGAGCAGCGTGCTGACCACCCCGACGCCCGCCCGGACGCCGCCGACCCCGAGCGGGACGGCGCCGAGCGCGCACGCCGAGGCGACCACGAGCGACGCGGCGGACGCGCGCGCGATCACTGTGTGGGATGAACCAGCCAGTGGCGGGTGTCCAACGGCCCGCGCGCGAGCGCGACGAGCTGGTCGGTCAGCAGCGTGGGGGCGCCGCCCGACGGGTTGAGGGTGAACTCCCAGCCGCCCGGCACCGCGCGCGCGGCCGCCGCGGCGCGCCCGGGGGCCCCCGCCGCCACTGGCGACGAGCGCGCGACCGCGCGTAGGTCGTCGTCGACCAACGGGGTGCCGCGCCGC
>CAIUDO010000247.1 GCA_903897935.1 uncultured Pseudomonadota bacterium | reverse complement strand
TGGTGCTGTGCAGCACGAGGTCGGCGCCGAGCTCGAGCGGGCGCTGGAAGATCGGCGTCGCGAACGTGTTGTCGACGACCACGATTGCGCCCGCCGCGTGGGCGCGCGCCGCGACCTTGGCGATGTCGGCGACCTTGAGCAGCGGGTTGGTGGGCGACTCCAGCCACACCAACGAGGTGCCGTCGGGGATCGCGCGCTCCAGCGCCTCCTCGGAGACGTCTCCGTAGAAGTCGGCGAACGAGAACGCGATCCCGCTGCGCGCGAACACCTTGTCGAACAGGCGCCACGTGCCGCCGTAGACGTCGTCGCCGCACACGACGCGGTCGCCCGCCGACAGCAGGTGCATGACCGTGGTGGTGGCGCCGAGCCCGGAGCCGAACGCGATCGCCTCGACGCCGCCTTCGAGCGACGCGATCGCCCGCTCCAGGGCCTCGCGGGTGGGGTTCTGCGTGCGCGCGTACTCGTACCCGGTGTGCTTGGCAGGCCACGGCTGCGCGTACGTCGACGTCTGGAACACCGGCTGCATGACGGCGCCGGTGCGCGGCTCCGGGGATTGCCCGCCGTGGATGCAGAGCGAGCTCCGGTGGAGGTGCTCGTGGTCGCTCACGCTTCACCCCGAGTCACGCGCGCGACGTGGTCGATGAGATCGATTCGGGTGAGCACGGCGATGACCTGAGCGTCTTTGTCGAGCACGACCGCGAGCCGCGTGCGGCGCATCAGCTCGGTCATGACGGTGATCTCGGTGTCGGCGTCGACCGTGCAGTAGTTGTGATCGGCGATGGCGCCGACGCGGTCTTCCCGCTGGCCGGCGAGGGCGCGCTCCAGCAGGGTGCGCTCGTGGATGACCCCAACGACGACGCCGTCGCGGAGCACCGGGAGCTGGCTGATCCCGTGCAGCTTCATCAGCCCGATCGCCTCGGGGATCGAGGCGCCTTCGTCGATCATGACGGGGGCCCGCAGGGTCGGCAGCAGGTCGCGCACGGAGCCGAGCGCGGCGTTCGGGGCGACGAAGCCGTTCTCCTCGAGCCACTTGTCGTTGTACACCTTCGACAAGTAGCGGCTGCCGCTGTCGGGCAGCAGGACCACCGCGCGGAGGCCCGGCCTGCCGTGCAGCGTGAGGTACTTGACCGCGCCGGCGACGGCTGCCCCGCTCGAGGCCCCCGCGAGGATGCCCTCTTCGCGCGCGATCCGGCGGGTCATCTGGAAGCACTCGCGGTCGTTGACGCGCACGACCTCGTCGACGTAGTCGAAGTTCATCGTGGACGGCAAGAAGTCTTCGCCGATGCCCTCGAGCACGTAGGTGAACGGCTCGGTCATCTGCCCGGTGCGGAAGTAGTCGTAGTAGATCGACCCGACCGGATCGACGCCGACCACCTTGATGTTCGGGTTGCGCTCCTTGAGGTACTGGCCGATACCCGAGATCGTGCCGCCGGTGCCGATGCCCGCGATGAACACGTCGATCTCGCCGTCGAGCTGGTCGTACAGCTCGGGGCCGGTCGTGCGGTAATGCGCGAGGGGGTTCGACGGGTTGTGGTACTGGTTCGCGTAGACGGCGTTCGGCGTCTCATCGGCGATCCGGCGCGACACCTTGTAGTAGGATCGGGGATCTTCGGGCGCCACGTCGGTCGGGGTGATGACGACCTTCGCGCCGTACGCGCGGAGCGCTGCCCGCTTCTCCTCGGACTGCTTGTCGGGCAGCACGAAGATGGTGCGGTACCCGCGCACCGACGCCACCATCGCGAGCCCGGCGCCGGTGTTGCCGCTCGTTGCCTCGACGATGGTGCCGCCGGGCTTCAAGGTGCCGGCGCGCTCGGCGTCGTCGATGATCTGGATCGCGATGCGGTCCTTCACCGAGGAGCCGGGGTTGAGGTACTCGACCTTGGCGTACAGCGTGCCGAGGATGCCCTCCGTCACCTTGTTCAGGCGAACCAGCGGCGTATCTCCAACGGCTTGGAGGATGTTGTCGTATACCCTGCGCATGTCGACCTCACCGGCGGCCGGCGTACGTAGCCGCGCCCGGCGAAAAGGCAAAGCAGCGCCGCGCGGCGCCGGGCGCATCCGCCCGTGATACCGTCCGGCGACGGGGGAAGGGTGCTCGGCGAGCGTGATCGGCTGCTTCGAAAGGGCGACTACGTGTGGGGCTCGTTCGTCAAGCCCGAGCGGGTCGACGGGTACGTCGTCGGGGTGAACCCGGGCGATCGAACGGACGTTCTCGGGCGGTTCCCGTTCTCGGAGGCCAGCGTCGACGACGCGATCGAGGCCGCGACCGCGGGGGGCGTGAAGTGGCGCCGCTTGTCGGTCGAGGACCGCGCGTCGGTCGTCAAGCGCTTGCGGGAGATGATCGGCCGGTCGAGCGCCACGTTCGCGACGCTGATCACCCGGGAGACGGGCAAGCCGCTGTGGGAGGCTCGTCAAGAGGTCGTCGCTGCGCTTCGGGCGATCGACCTCCTGATTGACGAGGGGCTGCCGCTGCTCGAGCCGCGCATCCTCGACGAATACCAGGCGCGCAGCGACTTCCGGCCACGCGGCGTGGTTGGGGTGCTCGCGCCGTACAACCTGCCGCTGCTGGTCCCGATCACCCAGATCGCGGCGGCGCTGCTCGCTGGCAACACGGTCGTGTTCAAGCCGAGCAAGTTCGCGCCCGGCGTCGGGCAACACATCGCGGAGGCGGTCGATCGCTGCCGGATGCCGCGCGGCACGTTCTGCCTGGTTCAAGGCTCCGGATCGGGCGTCGGCGCTCGCCTCGCGAGCTCACCCGGGCTCGACGCGTTGTTGTTGTCGGGGTCGTATCAGACGGGCCTCGCGGTCAAGCGCGCCACCGCGGACCGCCCGGAGCTGTTGCTCGGCCTGCAGTGCGGCGGGAAGGGCTGCGGCATCGTGCTCGACGGCTGCGACATGAACCGCGCCGTCTACGAGACGCTCGTTGGCGCGTTCCTCACCGCTGGTCAGCGCCACAACAGCACCGCGCGCGTGATGGTCGTCCGTAAGGTGTTCGACGCGTTCTGCGACCAGCTCGTGCGCTACGCCTCACGCCTCCGGGTGAGCTACGGCTTCGAGCCGCACGCGTTCATGGGTCCGGTGATCTCCGAGAACTTCCGGACCCGGTTCCGCAAGTACGGCCGCTCGCTGATCCAACGAGGCCACACGCCGCTCATCGAGGCGTCCAACCGGGAGGTTCGGCCGCAGCGCGGGTTCTATGTCAACCCGGCGGTGTACTGGGTCAACTGGGAGAACGGGCACAGCTTCCTGGAAGACGAGCCGCCCGGTCCTCTGTTGTTGATCTACCGGGTCGCGGGCTGGGAGGAGGCGGTCGCGCTGCACAACCAGCTTCAGTTTCGGGTTTCGACCTCGTTGTTCGTCGACCCGGATCATCCGAAGCTCGACCGCATCGTGCGGCGCCTGCGCACGGGCGCGCTCAACGTGAACCGTGGCACGATCGGGGCGTCGTTGCGGTTGCCGTCGGCCGGGCTCGGCAAGTCGAGCAACGGCGTACCGGCGGGGCTCGACCTGCTGCGCTTCCTCACCTCGCCGCGCGCGGTGCTGGTGGAGCGCCGCCCGTTCGACCCGTCGCAGGTCGTCCCGGGCATCCAGTGGGAAGGCGGGCCGCCCGTCGAAGAGGCGGTGGCCCCGCCAGACGCCACGCCGATCGCGGGCCCCGGCTGACGTCACCAGCGGGCGAGCAGGTCCTCGAGCGCGCTGTCGTCGATGTAGAGCTCGGCCACCTGGGGCTGCGCGAGCAGCCACTTCGACAGGCGTCCGGCGGCGGCGACCGGGTTGCGGGCGGCGGCCAGGATGCGCGCCACGCCCGCCCCGAGCTCGCTCAGCGGCGCGCCGTCTTCGAGCTCGAGCAGGTTCTCGTCGGCGAGGTACTGCAGGAGCCGCACCGCGCCGGCGACGTCGTCGATCTCCTGCGTCTGCGGCGCGGCCGGGGGGCGCGCAGGGGCCTTCACCGCTGGGGCGGCCGGGGCCTTCGCCG